>JAYUVL010000015.1:0-8119 GCA_043754075.1 Cytophagales bacterium
AGGGCGTGTCAGTTGGCCAACCGGATGCTAGAAGCCATATTTGTGAAAGTACCACTCCACAGTCTTGGCGATTCCGGTTTCAAAATTCTCTTCGGCCCGCCAGCCAAGTTCGGTCTCAATTTTGGTGGCATCTATGGCATAGCGGCGGTCGTGGCCAGCCCGATCCTTGACAAAAGTGATAAATTGCTGGTAAGATCCTTGGGCCAATGGGTTAAGCCGATCCAAAATTTCGCAAATGGTATTGACCACGTGCAAGTTGGTGCGTTCGTTTTGGCCCCCGATGTTATAGGTTTCGCCTGCCCGCCCTTTTTGGTAGGCCAAGGCAATCCCTTTGCCGTGGTCCAGCACATAGAGCCAGTCGCGCACGTTCAGCCCGTCGCCGTACACCGGGATGGGTTGGTGGTTGAGGGCTTTGCGGATAATGACTGGGATTAATTTTTCGTCATGTTGCTTGGGGCCGTAGTTATTGGAGCAATTGGTGGTCACGGTGTTCAGCCCATAAGTGTGGAAGTAGCTCCGCACTATCAGATCGCTGGCGGCCTTGGAGGCACTGTATGGACTGTTGGGCGCGTAGGGAGTAGTCTCGGTGAACAAGCCGGTTTCGCCCAATGTACCATAAACTTCGTCGGTCGACACATGGTGAAAGCGACAGTCTTGATAATCAGGCTTATAGGAAAATGGCGCATCCATCCAATAGTTGCGGGCCACATCGATAAGGGTAAACGTGCCATTGACGTTGGTTTGGATAAAAGCCTCCGGCCCGGCGATGGAATTATCGACATGTGACTCAGCGGCAAAGTGGATCACCCCGCGTATATCATGCTCGTGAAAGATGGACGCTACTAACTGCCGGTCACAGATATTGCCTTGAACAAAGTGGTAGCGGGGATGATCCGTCAGTTCGCCCAAGTTGGCCAGATCGCCCGCATAGGTGAGCAGATCGAGGTTGACCACGCGGTAGTTGGGGTGGGTTTCAATAAAATGGGGCAGGAAATTGGCGCCAATAAACCCAGCTCCACCCGTTACTAAAACAGTCTGCATATTGTGTTAAGAATCTTAATTAGGTTGAAAAAGCGATCATTTGGGTGTTAGGTATCAAGCAGTCGGCCAGTGTTTGAGCTGGCTGCGGTTCCTAAAACGCTTGGCTGGCTAGGCCATGTGCTGGCCGCCGTTGATGGCGTAATTTGCCCCGGTAATGAAACTGGCCTGCCGCGAGGCCAAGAAAGCCACCAAATGGGCGATTTCCTCAGTGCCCCCAAACCGCCCCACCGGGATTTCGGGTAGGATGCGGTTTACCCGCACATCCTCGGGAATGGCCAAAACCATGTCGGTGAGGATATAACCCGGGGAGATAGTGTTGACGGTGATGCCCTTTTTGGCCACTTCCACGGCCAAGGTCTTGGTAAAACCATGCACGCCGGCTTTGGCCGCGGAATAATTGGCTTGGCCAAACTGGCCCTTTTGGGCATTGACGGATGAGATGTTGATGATTCGGCCGAATTCACGCTCGATCATCGCGTTGATTACGTGGCGGCTCGTATTGAACACGCTGTAAAGATTGGTGCGAACCACTTTGTCCCACCTTTCGTAGGTCATCTTGCGAAACTGGCCATCGAGAGTAATCCCCGCATTGTTGACCAATACATCAATTCCGCCAATATTGACCTCCACCTCAGAGATCATTTTGCCTACTTGGTCATAATCTGTCACATCACATTGGCACATGGTGAACTCCAACCCCTCCATTTTCATCTGGTCTTTCCACCGTTCGGCTTTCTCTTGGTTGTGATAATTGGCAATGACATGATAGCCCTCAAGGGCCAATCTTTTGCAAATGGCCGTTCCCACGCCACCCGTTGAACCAGTAACTAAGGCAATGTATTTATTTTCTTTGTCCATTTGGCTCTTTTCATTGGTTTTAGAATGACGGATGGCTTCGGCCAACAATTTACGGCGAAGGCCAAGGCCAATTAAGGATTGAGCTCATATACATAAAAAAACAGGCAGATTGGGTATATTAATCGCCTGTATGCAAATGATCTAAAAATCAAGGATTATAAATACTTCTCAATCACCTGCAAGACTTCCTCACGGTTGATTGGTTTGGAAACAAAATCGGTGAAACCAGCTTTTGCGTAAATTTCTTTTTCGGGAGCGTCCAAACGAGTAGTTACCACTATCACCGGGATCTGGCTCCATCGATCATCATCGCGGATTCTGTTGAGTACATCAATGCCATTCATGTCATCGTTGCCCAAGTTGATGTCCATCAATATCAAATCGTAGTTGCGATTGGCCAACATCTCAAGTGCCTTGGCTCCGTTGATCACCGAGTCAGCCTCACAAAGATGATCAATAAATTTTTTTAACACAATTACGTTAATGGGATTGTCTTCCACCACTAATACTCGGGGCTTTCGGTCAGTTTGGATCGGATTTTCCAAGGCAAATTTTGTTATTTAGAATTGGGAAATCAACATCGGTATCACTATTTTAGCCTGCAAACATAGTGCATATTTTCAAATTACTGCCCAAGCCGATCATAAATCAGTGGTGTATTGTAGGGCGTGATCTGCTTTCCATCCCGAATAAGTGTTTCCATCACTTCGAGTTGTAATTTGCCAATCGTTTCCTCCAATGTAAAGGATCCGCCAGGAAAAAGGTTGGGGGCTTTAACGTAGAATCCCCGTTCAGTTTGGGTGTAGTCAGCTGGTTTGAAAGTTGGCGAAGCCTGTAATGTCAAATAATTAAACAACAACTCAGGATTATCATTGCGGATATCCTTAACCGGAATGTCTTTGGGCAATTGGAGGGAGTGGAGCCGGATCTTATAGTTGGGCAATTGTTCAAAGAAAAACAGGTAGGGCTTTACGATGGTGTCCTGCCCTTCATACTTGTAATAGCTTTCTTCCAGAATATAAAAACCGTTTACTTTGTCGGGCAGGTTTTTTATTTTTGCCTCAGCCCGGCGATTGACATGCTTGGCATAGGGGTGTATTTGCTGGCCATCGCGCTTTTCTTGGGCAATTTGACGGCTATTGTCAAAATCACCTACCATGTATTGTTTAAAAAGTTCAATTGGGTGTTCTTCCATCTTTGTGCTCATCATTGCCAGCAGCAATCCTAGCGAGATTATCAAACTTTGTTTTTTCATTATATTGCGGTTGTACAACTCATAATTGCAAACTTAATGCTTAATTTGCTTTGCAAACAAGTTGTGAGACATTTTTCAATATTCATTATCATCAATCATTAGTTATCATGTCAAAATTACAGGCCAATCACGGAGACGTCGTGACCGTTCATTACACCGGAAGATTTATCAATGGGCAGGTATTCGACTCCTCGGTGAGCCGGGAACCACTTTCGTTCACCATCGGCACCGGGCAAATGATCCCCGGCTTCGAGCAAGCTGTGCTGGGCATGAGCCTCAAAGAAGCCAAATTGGTCACGCTCACCCCCGATGAGGCGTATGGACCGGTCAACCCCGATTTCATTGTCGAGTTTGCCAATACTGATTTCCCCGACCATGTATCTCCCAGCCTTGGTGATCAATTGATGCTCACTTTGCAGGACGGATCCAAGTTCCCGGTGGTGGTCACCAACGTGGCCGAGCATGGGGTCACGCTGGACGGCAACCACCCGATGGCGGGCCAAACTTTGGTGTTTGAGATCGAACTGTTGGAAATTTCTTGAGGTTAACCCATTTCTCGATCGCCTATGTACGCTTACATCAGCGGTAAACTGACCTACAAAGAACCCGCCCTAGCGGTGATTGAGGCCGGTGGCGTGGGTTACGAGATTCGGATTCCCCTGTCGGCTTTTTCTTTGCTCAAGCTTGCCGAAACCTGCACGCTCTACACCTACTTGCATGTCAAGGAGGATGCGCATACCCTTTACGGTTTCTTGGATCAGGAGGACAAAAAACTCTTCCTTTTGCTGATCGGGATTTCGGGAGTGGGCCCTGGCACTGCTATGATGGTTCTCTCTTCGCTTTCGGCCCAAGAGGTAAAAGAAGCCATTGTGCGCGAGGATGTGCGAACAATCCAGGGCATTAAGGGGATTGGGGCCAAAACTGCCCAACGGCTCATCTTGGAATTGAAAGACAAGATCAAAAAAGATGGCCTCCTAGATGCTTCGCTGGGCAAAAACCTATTGCCGCTCGCCTCCAGTGCCGTCCAGTCAGAAGCGCTCAATGCTTTGGTGATGATGGGGTTGGCCCGGGCGCAGGCCGAAAAGAGCATTGCGGCCATTGTAAAAAAAGCGGGCCCGGGAATTGCACTGGAAGATCTGATCAAGCAGGCACTGAAAGGTGGATAAGGTGCCTTTGTGAGTCAAAGGTGAACTGGCTGTGTCATCCCAAATGGGCTCGTTGACTTATTTTTTTGTTGCTCATGAAATCGTTTTAACTATGATCCAAACCAGCGTTATGAAAAATGGATTGCTATTATTGCTTTTTTGTGCTTTCTTGGGTTCACCACTCTGGGCGCAGGAACGGGCCATCAGAATTGCCAAACTCAAATACAACGGCGGCGGGGATTGGTATGCCAACAAGACTTCGCTCACCAACCTGATTGCTTTCTGCAACCAGCAGTTGGGCATGAACCTCGAGGAAGAAGAGGAAGTGGTGGAACCGGGCAGCCCCGAGCTGTTCGGCTACCCATTTGTCCACATGACCGGCCACGGCAACGTGGTGTTCTCCGATGCCGAAGCCCAAAACTTGCGCAAGTACTTGATTGCTGGCGGGTTTTTGCATATTGACGACAATTATGGCCTAGATAAGTTTATCCGCAAAGAAATCAAAAAAGTGTTTCCCGAAGCCGATTTTGTCGAGTTGCCCTTCAGTCATCCGATTTACCACCAGAAATATAAGTTCACTGATGGATTGCCAAAAATCCACGAACACGATGGCAAGCCAGCACAGGGGTTTGGCATTGTGTTCGAAGGTCGGTTGGTGGTGTATTACAGCTTTGAGTCGGATCTGGGCAACGGCTGGGAAGATCAAAGCATCTATAATGACCCCGAAGAGAAGCGCATGCAAGCCCTGCGAATGGGCGCCAACTTGATTACTTTCGCATTTACCCAAAACTAAATTTGGGGAAAATGTTCTAAACGAAATAGATATTCAATTATTTTATGGAAATTACACTTTTTTAACCCCTGAATGACTAAAATTTAAAGACGGTTTTATTTATCTAGCGCAAATTTGACATGAGGAAGACTTTTTTTGGGGCATTTTTCTGCACGGTCGTTCTTCTCGCGGCAAGTTACAAAGCAAACCAAGTAGCAATGGCCGGCCAAGATCTGGATCTGAACAGCCAATGCCGCCGCGATTACCAAGTAAGCATGTTGAACCTGCTCATGGACAGCATCTATGGTTCGGGCCGCTACCACGGGGTGGTTTTGGTCGGTGATGCCGGACGGGTGGTGTTCAAAAAAGCGATGGGATATTCCAAAGTGGCGCCCTATCCCGCTTTTACCGAACACTCGGCCATGCAATTGGCCTCGGTGTCCAAACCATTTACTGCCGTGGCCACGCTTATCCTCATTGATAAGGGGGTGATCCATTACGATGATGACATCCGCACTTTCCTGCCATCGCTCAGGTACAAGGGCATCACCATCCGCCATTTGCTGAACCACACCTCCGGCTTGCCCGATTACTTGAACCGTCCCAGGCCATTCAAGAAATACCTGAACGGTACCCGGGAACTGAGCAACCACGACTTGTTGACGATCTTGGCCAAGGGCAGAATTTCTTTGGAATTTACCCCGGGGGCCCGCCACCATTACAGCAACACTGGCTATGCCCTGCTACCCTTGATCATCGAAAAAGTGACGGGGCAAAAGTTTACCGATTTTGTCCAAGAATATATTTTTCACCGGATTGGGATGAAGAACACCTTTTTCTACAGTTCGGACAAACAGTTGAACCGGTTGCGGGAGAACGAAATCCGCGATGGAGTGCTGGGCGACAAGGGTGTTTTTTCCACCGTGGATGACATGTTCCTCTGGGATCAGGCCCTCTACACGGATCAGTTGGTCAAGCAGTCCACTTTGGCGGAGGCTTTCCAGCAGGGCAGCACCGCCAATGACCAAAAATTCAACTATGGCTACGGTTGGCGCTTGACCAACGATCACGATGGCAGCCGGATCATCTACCACAAAGGCTATTGGCAAGGGGCCACCCCCATGCTGATCCGGTATGTGGACAAGCAACGCACCGTGATTTCCCTCCACCATGCCAACCGTTTTGATTCTTGGTTTTTGGCCAACTCGGTCAGCCACATCTTGAACCAGAGCGAGTTTAAGTGCCAAGACTATTGAGCAAAACACCTTAGTGCATTCCATTTTGCCAGACCCGACTGTGCCACCGATGATGGGGCAGTCGGGTCTGGTGCTAGTTTAACCCGGCCGCTTATCCAAGGCCCAATGGGCACTGCCAACCCCCAAAACAGCTAACCACCCGTTTTTTGGCAGTTGCCACCCGTTTTTGGTGCTTGGCCGAAGTTGGGTTTTGGCCGATTGGATCAAGCATTACTTTTGTTGTGTAATAAGTGAAGTTGCAAATGACCCGACAAAACAGCCCAGCTTGCGTCAAGTGGTGATTTGAAAAGATTTTTCTAGTTTTGGTTAGAAATGATGAGGTCGTAAAAAAGGCACTGTTTCAGTGCCTTTTTTATTTGGGGGCGGGCTGATCAACTTTTGGTGTAAGTTGGATGATCGCCCAGCCGTTTTTCTGCTTTGGTTTTGGGATCAATGTACCGCCAGAAGTCCCTGCCGTTCAATGATTTGTCACCGAATAGGTCTTTTACGGCTGCCTTGGCCGCCGCTGTAGGGGTTTTGTATGCAATACCCTTACAAGTAGTTACTTGGTCAGTTGGGCTAAATGAGGCTTCAAAGTAAGTATCGTAATAAAAGGCAAATAAGAACAAGGCTTCTGAATCTGTAATCTTGTGATCAATTGGCGTTATTTCACCATAAGGCTCGCCCAGACTGTACAGATTGTCTGTATTGGGCAGCGGTCTGACAAAACCATTGACTGGACAGGCAATAGGTTTTTTTTCCTCAACAGTTGTGTTGTAAACAACTTTCAGTAGAAAAATGGGGTCACCTTTTTTGGCATAAAATTGAGGTCGCGAATATATGCATACGACGGTTAATTTTTTCGCCTTTTGCTGTAAGGACTTCTCGACTCTTAGAATAATTTTTTCTGGTTCAATATTTTTATCGGCAAACTCACTTTCTGTCAATTCTGCGCTGCCTTGCACAATTTGTGATGTTGTAGCGCTAGTCTCACGACCGATTGTGGCTGCCATTTCGTAAGGCATGTCGTTGGTTGAGGGGGATGAATCGCGTTTTTGTACTCTTTTTTGCCTCTTGGCAAAATCTACTTTGGGCGATATCAACGTGAGGTCTGCTTCGGTTGGATTTAGCAAACGGTTGACCGCATTGTCGATTTCTCTTCTAAAAACAGCTTGATTGTTTACCCCAAAAAATAATTGCCAGTGTTCGGGGCTGTTGTCCCAGAGGTCATTTTTGAAATCGTTCGCTTCTCGTGGCCCTAAGTTAAGTTCAACTAACTTGGCTGCTTTTTTTCCAATGTCGAAGCTATCCCGATCTTCAAATGGGATGAACTTGGGGATGTTTCCTTCTTGTGCGTAATATCTGAGCAGTTGATCAATATAATAGTCGTCAAATCCCAAGCTATCTTCGTATCCCTTGAAATACTCCTCAATCGCTTTGTCCACTAAATCGGGAAAATCATTAGCTTCGGGCCGAGACTGCCATACAAAATCGGGGAGATTCTTCACCAAGTTGTCATACGATTCTTTCAAGTGATTGAAAACCAGAACGTGGGCAATCGATTCACCTTTTAAAAAATAGCTCCCAATCGGCACTCGGGCCATGAAGTCCAGACCAAATAGGTGGTTCTCTGTGCTGATTAAGCCACGCGCAATCTTATTAAATTCTTCAATCTGGGCAAGGGTAATTAGCCGCTTTACATTTGCCCTAGTCTCACTATTGTCATCGTTAAAATCGGTATTGTTACTAATGAAAAGTTCTTCTGGATTTACAAAACGAATTTTCTGAACAAAATTATCAATAAAAGTAACGA
>JAYUVL010000016.1:0-5141 GCA_043754075.1 Cytophagales bacterium
GAGCCACGAGATCCGCACGCCCATGAACGCCGTGATCGGGATGACCCACCTCCTGCTCCAAGAAGACCCCAAGCCCGACCAAGTGCCCAATCTGCAAACCTTAAAGTTTTCCGCCGAAAACTTATTGGTGCTGATCAACGATATATTGGATTTCAGCAAGATTGAAGCCGGTAAAATCAGCTTTGAGGAAACCAACTTCAACCTGCGCAATTTCATCAGTGGCATCCGCAACAGTTTTGATTTCAAGGCCAAGGAAAAAGGGATATCTTTCAAAATATTGCTCGATTCGGAGCTGCCAGAACTCATCGTGGGCGATACCGTGCGCCTGAGCCAGATCATTTCCAACTTGGTGGGCAACGCCATCAAGTTTACCGAACAGGGCCGGGTGTCGCTCGATGTGCTCCACGAAGAACGCGATGCCGACAGTGTGCTGATCAAATTTGTAATAACCGACACCGGCATCGGCATTCCCGAAGACAAAATACGCGATGTGTTTGAGCAGTTTACCCAAGCCTCGACCGATACAACCCGCATCTACGGCGGCACAGGATTGGGCTTGGCCATTGTCAAGCGCTTGCTCCAAATGCAGGACAGCCAGATTAAAGTGGAAAGCGAGCTGGGCAAAGGTTCCAAGTTCTGGTTTTTGCTCCGGTTCAAGCTCGGGGCAGGCCCATTGCCCTCGCCTGTATTGGAGCAGCCCCCCACGTTTGAGTTTGTGCCCCTGCCCGGTACACGGGTGCTGCTGGTGGAAGACAACGAAATCAACCAGATGGTGGCCACTAAATTTCTCAACAAATGGGGGCTGGAACTGGATTATGCCGCCAATGGTGACATTGCCTTGGAAAAAATCAGTAGCGGAGCGTACCAGCTCGTACTCATGGATTTGCAAATGCCCGTCAAAGATGGGTACGAAACGGCCAAAGCGATCCGGCAAATGACTGGTGATTATTTCGCCACGGTGCCCATCATCGCCCTGACGGCCTCGGCCATGTCCGATGTCAAGGGCAAGGTGGTAGCAGCGGGCATGGATGATTATATCAGCAAACCATTCAACCCCAGTGAATTGTACCAGAAAATTGCCAAATATATCCGCGCTGGGTCGGCCCAGCCCACGCCGGCCCCCACACTGCCCCCGCCCGTGGTGGCCGCTTCCAGCCTCTTCAACTATGCCAATGTCATCAATTTGTCGCTCGGGGATGAACCGTTCCGCCGGGAACTGACCACCATCTATATCCGGGCCTTCCGCCAATTGAGCGAAGAATATGAGAATTTCATGCTAAAAAAAGACAGCTTGGGGGTAATGCGCCTGCTCCACAAGTTGACGCCCACCATGAAAACCCTGGAAACTGCCCGTTTGGAAAAAGAGCTCCGCCAAGGGGCCAAGCTATTGACCGTACACCCCAAACACGCCGATCTGTTGCACGCCTGTGATGACATCAAGGCCATTTGCCAACAAATTATTAGTGAATTGGAAATGTATCTAGCTGCGTAAAAAGCAAAATTTGCTTACGTTTGGGGAAACTCCGTGAGCATGAAATTATTCCGTACTGCCGATGGCACTGTCATTGAGCACGAGCAACAGTATTACCTCTCGCTCCAGCCCCACTGGGAGAGCGTCGTCAACCGCAGCCACCTCCACGAACGCCTGCAAACCGAGCTGCGCAGCCTCAGCCCAGCGGGCGGGCCGGCTTGGTTCGCCCAGCAAATGCTGCTGCCTCCCATCGGATCGCGGCAAGAGGTTTGGGCCGCTGGGGTCACCTATTTGCGCAGCCGCGATGCCCGCATGGAAGAAGCCAAAAATGCCGGCGGTGACACTTTTTATGACAAAGTGTACGTGGCCGAGCGGCCTGAACTCTTTTTCAAGGCCCTGCCCTCCCGCGTGTCTGGCCCGGGCCAGCCCGTGCGGATCCGGGGCGACAGCACTTGGGACGTGCCCGAGCCCGAACTGACCCTGGTGATCAATGCCCAGGCCGAGATCGTGGGCTACACCATTGGCAATGACATGAGCTCGCGCAGCATCGAGGGTGAAAACCCGCTGTATTTGCCCCAAGCCAAATCCTATGACCGCTGCGCCGGCTTGGGCCCGGGCATTTATGTGCCCGAGCAACCCCTGCCCCCCACCACGCTCATTGCCCTGGCCATCCTGCGGGCCGGCCAGCCGGTATTCAGTGGCGAAATTGAGATCGGCCAGATGAAGCGCCAACTCCCCGAACTGGTCCGTTTCCTGTTCCGCGAGTGCAGTTTCCCGCACGGGGTGCTGCTCATGACGGGCACGGGCATTGTGCCGCCCGACACGTTCACGCTCCACTCGGGCGACGAAGTACGGATCACCATCGGGCCGATCGGTACGCTGGTCAATGTGGTGGAGTAACCGGGCGATTGAAGTGATCGGTGGCCGATGCCTGAGGTCACCTTTGGCAAAGTGAGTAAAAAAAAATGGATTTTTGCGATTATATTTGACACCTTAAACCATCTTCTCCCACTCGTTATTTTTATGAACCTGACCATCTTAAAACCCAGAGCCGCTTTGAACAAGGCGTTCTTGAAGGTAAAGCCGAACCGATCGGTCATTGAAACGTTCAAGCGCAATCTAATCGCGCTCATCGACCAAATCAACGAAAGCGAAACGGAGGAGTTTCATAAAAATATCATTACCTATTTTCTCAACCATACTTACTACGCGCCCCTGCATTACCTCAATACCCGGGGACGCAACGACTTGGTCATCCACAACGGCAAAGAAGCCAAAAGTTCGGTGGGCGTCATCATCGAGGCCAAAAAACCCACCAATAAAGCCGAAATGCTCAGAAAGGATCAGCTCAATGCCAAAGCCCTGCAAGAATTGGTCTTGTATTATTTGCGGGAACGAATCAGCCATAAAAACCTAGAAGTCAAGCACTTGATTGTTTCCAATATTTATGAATGGTTTGTGTTTGATGCCCAACTGTTTGAAAAATTCTTTGCCCAAGACCACGCTTTGCTCAAACAATTCACCGATTTTGAGGAAGGGCGCTTGGCTGGCAAAAACACCGATTTCTTTTATCGAGAAATTGCCAAACCGGCCATTGAAAGGGTAAAAAATGAACTGATTTTTACCCATTTTGACATTCGCGACTATGAAACCATCGTCCGCAACAACGACGCAGCAGATGACAATCAACTGATTGCTCTATACAAACTGCTTTCGCCCGAGCATTTGTTAAAACTGCCTTTTGCCAATGACAGCAACAGCCTCGACAAAACCTTTTATGCCGAACTGCTCCACCTTATCGGCCTCACCGAGACCAAGGAAGGCGGCAAAAAACTGATCGAGCGCAAGAAGCCCACCGAAAGAAACCCCGGTTCTTTGCTGGAGAACACCATTTCGCAATTGGACAGTTTGGATAAAATTTCCCGCTTGGAAAAACCCAGCCAATTTGGGGAAAACCAGCAAGAACGGCTCTTTAATGTCGGTTTGGAATTGGTCATTACTTGGATCAACCGCATCTTGTTCCTCAAACTCCTCGAGGCTCAGTTGCTGACCTATCACAAAGGCAACCCCGCTTACACTTTTTTGAACTTGGCCAAAATCCAAGGGTTTGACGATCTCAACAGCCTGTTTTTTGGCGTGTTGGCTCGCAAGCCCGCCGAGCGAGAAAGCGATTTGCAAAAACTGTTTGCGCAAGTCCCCTATTTGAACAGTTCGCTTTTTGAACCAACGGAGATCGAGCACCACACCCTGACAATCGGCAATTTGCGGGATGATAAAAAACTCCCGATCCTAGGTGCCACCGTGCTCAAGGACAATACCGGCAAACGCAAAACCGGCGATCTCAAAGCTCTGGAGTATTTGTTTGCGTTTTTGAACGCCTATGATTTTGCGAGCGAAGGCGCCGAAGAAATCCAAGAAGACAACAAAACCCTCATCAATGCCTCGGTGCTGGGCCTGATCTTCGAGAAAATCAACGGCTACAAAGATGGCTCCTTCTTTACGCCGGGCTTCATCACGATGTACATGTGCCGCGAAACCATCCAGCGGGCCGTTTTACAAAAATTCAAAGAAGTAAAAGGCTGGGATTGCACCGATTTGACCGCGCTATATGACAAAATAACCGACAAAAAAGAGGCCAACCAAATCATCAACCAGATCAAAATCTGCGACCCGGCCGTGGGTTCCGGGCACTTTTTGGTTTCGGCCCTCAATGAAATGATCGCGATCAAGAGCGAGCTCAACGTATTGCAAGACCGGCAAGGGCGCCGGCTCAAAGAGTATGAAGTGGAAGTGGTCAACGATGAACTGATCGTCACCGATGAAGAAAGCGAGCTTTTTGAGTACCGCCCCGGCAACAAAGAAAGCCAACGGATCCAAGAAACGCTGTTCCACGAAAAGCAAACCATCATCGAGAATTGCCTGTTTGGGGTGGACCTCAACCCCAACTCAGTAAAAATCTGCCGGCTGCGCCTGTGGATCGAGCTGCTCAAAAACGCCTACTACCAAGCCGAAACGGGCTATACCGAACTCGAAACCTTGCCCAACATTGACATCAACATCAAATGCGGCAACTCGCTTGTGAGCCGCTATGCCCTAGATGCCGATTTGAAACAAGCCCTCAAAAAGAGCAAGTGGACCATTGACACCTACAAAATAGCAGTGCAGACTTATCGCAATGCCAGCAGTAAAGACGAAAAACGCGAAATGGAACGGCTTATAGCCAGTATAAAAACGTATTTTAGGTCGGAAATCAGCAAAAACGACCCCAAAATAAAGAAACTCAGTGCCAAAGGTGGTGAACTTTACACGCTGGTGAGTCAAACCCAACTATTTGCCGAAAGCGAAAAAGCCAAAAAAGAACGCCTCAAAAAACAAGCCCAACTCGAGCAGGAGATTGAGCAACTCACCGCCGAAATCGCGGAAATCAAAAGCAATAAGATCTATGAAAATGCCCTCGAGTGGCGGTTTGAATTTCCCGAAGTGCTCAATGACGAGGGTGACTTTATGGGCTTTGATGTGGTGATTGGGAATCCGCCTTATATCAGACAAGAAGAGATCAAGGAATTTAAGCCGCAATTTAAGTCACAATTCAAACTCTATACAGGCACAGCCGATGTTTATATCTTCTTTATTGAAAAAGGATTTGATATTTTAAAAGCTAATGGCGGGT
>JAYUVL010000017.1:0-3458 GCA_043754075.1 Cytophagales bacterium
GGTGGTCAAAAGCCCGGATCGTTGGGAACCTACCTCGCCCGATTATATGGATGCCATTGAACCACATTGGGCCAAAATGCTCCCCTTGGCCCTTGACTCGGCTAGCCAATGCCGCCCGCCTCGCCCCCTGCCCGTTAGCCAAGACCAGAACAGCACGTTTTACAAGCAAGTGGAAGAAGTGTTTGCGCTGCGCACGACCCTAACCAAGGAACAGGAAGCCATTGCTTACTTTTGGGATGACAACCCGGCCGTGTCGGAGCACAAAGGGCACTCGATGGTAATGTCCAAAAAAATGACCCCGGCCGGCCACTGGATGGCCATTGGGGGGTTGGCGGCCCAGCAATCAAGGGCCGATCAAGTCACCGCGGCCCAAGTCTATGCGCTGACCGCCATTGCGCTATACGACGGTTTTGTTGCCTGCTGGGACGAAAAATACCGCAGCCAACTGGTTCGCCCGATCACGGTGATCAACCACTGGCTGGATCCCAAGTGGGAGCCATTCCTGCAAACACCGCCCTTCCCCGAGTACACCAGCGGGCACGGCGTAATCTCGGCTTCGGTGGCCACCGTGCTAACTGCGGCCATTGGTGACAACATTGCCTTTCGCGACACAACGGAGGTGGAATATGGCCGACCGATCCGCCAGTTCAGTTCCTTCCGCCAAGCGGCCGAAGAAGCGTCGATCAGTCGCCTGTATGGGGGCATCCATTATCGGTTTACCACCTTGGCCAGTACGGAACAAGGCCGGCAAGTTGGCCATAAAGTATTGCAGCGGATAGGTATAAACCAGCCATGACCGGTTTTGTGGCTCTCTGAGTGTAACTGATGGACAATCAAAAAAATCCTCCAACTGTTTTTGGGTATCGTTAATATAAGCAAACAATGAAAAAAATACTTTTATTTATGGTGCTTTCCTTGCCCTTTATGGCTTGCACCCAGAAAAGTTATGTGCTTTCTGATAAGAAGTTTAACCAAAGGTTGAATGCAAACCCCAAATACACCAACAGTTTTCACGGCGTGAGCGTGTATGACCTCAACAAGCAAGCCTATGTATTGAACTACAATGCCGACAAATATTTTATCCCGGCTTCCAACACCAAGCTATACACCTTCTATGCGGGTTTGAAATTGTTGCCCCCTCAAATCCCGGCCTTGCAGTATGTGATCCGCCAAGATTCGCTCATTTTTTGGGGCACGGGCGATCCCAGCTTACTGCACCCGGTGCTAAAAAACCGGACGGCCTACCAATTTTTACGGACAGTCTCCCAAAAAATATATTTTTCAGCCGATAATTTCCAAGATGACCGCTTGGGGGCTGGCTGGGCTTGGAACGATTATAACGCCAGCTACCAGCCCGAAAAATCACCCTTTCCCATTTATGCCAACATTGCCAAGTTTCAACAGGCCAACGGCAAGTTGACCGTTTCCCCGCGCTCATTTGAGGCCAACATCGCCATCAACCCCCAATTGGCCGCTCCCCTCGATCGCGGAGTGTCCGACAACCAGTTCATGGTGAACCCATTGACATTGAAAGACGAAGAAATGCCCTTCCATACTTCGCCTGAATTGTTCGTCAAATTGCTGGCCGATACTTTGGGCAAGCCCGTAACGCTGGTTCGCCGCCCACTGCCTCCTGCCAATGAATTGACCATTCTACCGGGCATGGCGGCCGACAGCCTGTACCGGGAGATGCTGCAAGTGAGTGACAATTTTTTGGCCGAGCAGATCCTGCTGATGTGCGCCGCCCGGATCCCGGAAAAAGGGTATGGCCTGAGCACCGATAAAGCGATAGATTACGCTAAACGCAACCTGCTCAAGGACTTGCCCAATCCGCCCCGTTGGGTGGATGGATCGGGCTTGTCGCGCTACAACCTCTTCACCCCGCGTTCTTACGTAGAAATTTTGCGAAAAATATATGCGGAAGTTGCGCCCGATGCGCAAGGGGAGGCCCGTTTGTTCCAGTTGTTGCCCCAGCCCGGCGTATCGGGTACGCTGGCCAATGTAAAGGTCTATCCGGCCACCCTTTATGCCAAGACCGGCTCCCTGAGCAACAACCACAATTTGAGCGGCTACCTGGTCACCAAATCTGGCAAACGGCTGGTGTTCTCCTTCATGAACAACCATTACACCATGCCCATCGGTACCGTCCGCGAAGAGATGGGCCGAGTATTGATGGAATTGTACGAAAATTATTGATGGTTTTGTCGGGAGCGATGGCCGGCCCACGGTAGCGATTTGGCGGCGAACAGGCCGCCGGTGGAAAAATCGCGTGCTCATCATCAATGTCCTTGTTGTAAAATGCCTTAAATGGTGCTGGGTTTAACGCAAGGTTGGCCTAGATCCCGGAAATTTCACCAAAAAAATTCCCTGGACAATTTGGATAGTTGAAAAAGGGCCCCTACATTTGAGCAAACGTAAAAAAAGTCCACGAAGGGGTTAAACTGCGTCACCCTGATGGGCAATTTGGGCAAAAGTCCGGCAGGGCAAACGTTGGAAAGGGGCATTGCAGTGGCCAAGTTTTTTTGGCTACTGTGGCGGGTAAGTACCAACCGAAGGGCAGCTTGGTGCATGTGGAAGGCAAGCTGAAAACGCGGAGCTATGAAGACAAGGCAGGGAACAAAAAGTAGGTGACCGAAGCGCTCGCCGACAGTTTTATCATGATTGATAAGCCCACCGATAAAGCGGAATGCCGCCCAGTGGAAATAGACGAAGGTTTTGGGCAATGAATGCGGGAGTTGCGTTTATATAGATGTTGTGGGCTATTTTAAGAATTAAAAAATAACAGATATGAATTTCAAATATAACGAACATCATCAACGACTTCAAGTAGAATGTCCACCAAGAACATACAAACCGCTTAATATTGGTGCTTATAGGTGGGTATTTGAAAAAGGAGATATTCAGAGTTTTCAAAGTCAGTATGAGAAATTTATTGACGATCCTAGACCACCAAAAAGATACAACGATAATTCTGATTTAACACGTAGGGACACAAAATTTTGTGAGGATATGGCTTATTCTATGTATATTTCGGAAGAAAAAGCAAAAGAAGGCTTTATGTTCTTTTTAGAAAGAAATAAAAAGAAAGCCTTTGAGAAATTTGGTAAGTATGTTGCTTTTGCTCAATTAACCGAGCAAGATGGAGTAAACGGAGAAATTGATACGTATGGACACTTTAATCATCACCCATTTGCAACTGTTGACTATGAAACTCGTTTTAACATTGTAGCAGATTTACAAGAACTATGGAAAGATTAAAATGTATAAAAATCAGTGGTTTAGACTTTAACCCAAAAAAAATGGGGGACTTCATATATTATGACGGTCCCTTGCTTTCGCATTTTCAAGATGTAACAAGACCTAACGAACATTATTTTTATCGTTGGGTTGATGACGACAGCGAAGTAAATCGTTGGCTTATTTTTAAAGTCAATAAGGAAAACTTAATCAAGTTTTCC
>JAYUVL010000018.1:0-4275 GCA_043754075.1 Cytophagales bacterium
AAGCTCGCCCCCAATCAGGTGGAAATTGTCAAAGCTGGGTTTTACCTCACCAGCCTGCACGACTTTAACTTTCGGGACAAAGAATACATTGCCCGGTTTTGGATCTGGTTGTTCTACAAAAACAGGAACTTGGACTTCGCCAACACGCTCGACATCCCCAATGCCAAAGAATTTGAAAAGCAATCCATCCTTTTGGACAGCATCAAAGATGAGAAAGGCCAAACGGTTTATTGGTTGCAAATGAAGATCCGAGCGGTGATGAAACAATCATGGCGGGTGCGCGATTATCCATTTGACACCCAGAAGTTGTTCATCCGGTTGGAAAATTCCAAATTTGATGATAGGTATTTGAAATTTACGGCTGACAAGACTGAATATGGTGATATTTATGACAGCCGAGAAGCCATTGACGGGTGGGAGGTCATCTCGTGCGAAGATTCGGTGGTCCACAATATTTATGGAACCAACTTTGGTGATCCAGAACTTAGCAAAAAGGGTTGGCGGCGGTCTGATTACTCCCAGTTGCGCTTGGAGATCGTGCTGCGCCGCGATGCTTGGAGCCTTTTTCTCAAAATTTTTATTGGCATGTATGTAGCAGTGGCCATCAGCCTGGTCTCGTTTTTCCTCAGCCCCCGATTTGTTGAGCCGCGCTTTGCCCTGCCCGTAGGCTCGCTGTTTGCCACTGTGGGCAACAAGTATGTGATCGATTCGTTCTTGCCCGAATCCACCGAGTTTACCTTGGTTGACATGCTGCACACCGCTAGTTTCCTGTTCATATTTATTGTGTTGGCCATTTCGGCTTGGTCGCTTTTCCGGCTCAAGCGCACCCGCGATCCCCGCCGGGCGCGACTGGTGGATCTGTACGCGGGCTTGCTTGCCCTCAGCCTCTACTTCTTGTTCAACGTCATTATGGTAGCGACAGCGGTGTTGACCACCTAGGATGGGACAAAACGGCTCGCTTGGGGGGAGGCTCAAATTGATTGGCATTGAGCACATTGATGATGAATCGATGCCCCAACTATTTCGCAAATCAAAAGACTAGTGTTCAGAAAACAATATTTGGGCCTGTTTGCGGGCAAGCTTGAAACTGGGGGCTTGCCCGACTGATAACCCCGAAAGGGTACAATGTTTATAGCCCAAGGATATTGAGGGAAAACCAACCCCGTAGGAGTGTCATCATCTCATGTCACTCCTACGGGGTTGAGGACGTAAGGCCATTGCCGCCAGGGCAAATGAGCGGGATCCAGACCAAGCTGGCCTGAACCCCGAAAAAGAAGATGATTGCTCCAAAGATTCAATCAACGATCCGAATCGCTACCGCCCCAAACTGCTGGCAGCAATGCCGTAGAGCAGAATGCCCAGGCCATAAACACCCAGCAACCCCGCAGCCCCGGGCACAAATACCCCCGCAAACCCACAAACGGCCAGTGCCCCGGCGAAAATGGTCAAGTTGCGGCGGCCCTTGCTCTTGGGTTCAGTGTTGAACACTCCACTGACGGGAATGGTCATAGAGCCAAAATAGAGCGCGACCAACAACATAAAATCCTTGTTGAGGCCGATAAATGAACCACCCAACGCGGCAAGGCTCAAGAAAATCAGTCCGCCCACCAAATTGGAGGCCATGATCTCGTCTTTGGTCAGGGCAAATTTGCCCAAGGGGTGCAGGCGCAGGAACAGGTTGGAAAAAGGCCGGGCAATCCAGGTAGAATAGGCAAACAAAATGTAAAAAGCAATCAATGGGGCCAAAAATGGCCGCAACTCGGGGTGGGTGTTGGATAACCAAACCACCAAGCGGTAAATGGCATAGATCCCGAGGATAAAAACCCACTGGCCTTGAGAAGACATTTTATCGGCCCACAAAAAATATTTTTGAATGACCCGATACAGAAAGTTTTTGCCCTTGATGGCTTCTTTGAGGCCCGATTTGGCAAATTCATTGTTCGGGGCAAGCCGCAGCGATTCTTTGAAGGAGGCAATGGCCTCGTCCATCTCCCCTTTTTCAACGTGGGCCCAACCTTTGGTGGCATGGGCATAGGTATTTTCCGGGGCCTCGCGCAGCGCGTACTCGAGCGTTTCAAAAGCATCGGCTTTGCGGTCCAATTTGACCAAGCACATGGAGCGCAGGTTGAGGCCGCTCACGTTTTCGGGCTCCAAGCTCAACGCTTGCTCAGAAGCACTGAGGGCTTTGGCCCAGTCGCGAGAATCGTAAAAAATAAAGCCTTTCAGCACAAAATAATCGGACTCGAACGGGTTGAGGCGGATGGCTTCGTCAACTGAAAGCAGTGCTTGGTCCGGCTTGTTCAGTTCCAAGTGTACTTTGGCCAATAAATAATGGGCATAAGGATCAGCAGGTTCCAAGGCCAATGCGCGCTGCAAGGCCTGTTGCGCTGCCGGAAAATCACGGCGGTTGAGCAAGCAAATGGTCAGCAGGATGAACACCAACTGATCATTGGGGTCTTGACCGAGGGCTTGTTGCAGCTCTTTCTCGGCTTCAAGATAACGGCCCTGTTCAATGAGCAGTTGGGCACGTTCTAGGTATCGGGACATAGTGGGCAGTTTTTGGACAGAAAGCAACCGGGATTCATTGTCCCCCAAAAATAAATTTTCCAGACCAATTGGGGCCCGGAAAATTTATCGCAGAGGTATTCGCACTATTCATCATCGCCGGAGGCGCCGAGATTGAACATCCCACCCAAAATATCATTGAACTGCATTCCACCTTTGTCCAACATTTTTTTGCTCAGGAGCGAGTATTCGGCTAGTCCGTGAAGGGCAAATTCCATCATGAACATCAGCTCAGCCTCGGAACTGATATTGGGAACTTTTTGCTGTACCAGATCGGCCAAGGTTGGCACGCTGAACAGGGCCGTCTTGTATTGCTGGTTGGTGGCGTCGTTGAGCAGATCCAAGGTTTCGCCACCGCCAAACCATTCGGTTATTTCGTGGTAACTGTTCTTTTTCTTCTTCTTTTCTTTCTCGGGATCAGGGAAAAAGCGGAGGAAAAACGTGCGGATGGTTTTGCCCAGCAGGTTTTGGGCCACTATGCCCGCCCCTTCTTGCTCGCCCTCATACACGAGTTCCACTTTGCCGGCAATGGCGGGAACCACGCCCCAGAAATCGCCCAATCGCACGGCAGTGCGCAATTCGCCATTGATCAGCATTCGGCGCTCGGCGGCACTGGCCAGATTTTCGTAGGCCGAAATGGTCAGTCGCGCCGAAACGCCACTTTTCTCGTCCACATACTCGCTCGTGCGGGCCTCCATCGCAATCTGCTCGATCATGTCTTTGGCCAAGTCAAAGATCTCAATGCCCGCTTTTTGTTCCGGCTTGATGTCGGCTTCCTGTTCAGTAATTTGGCGGCCGGTCTTGATGTCTTTGGGATAATGGGTAATGATTTGGCTATCAATTCGATCCTTGAGCGGGGTGACAATGCTGCCCCGGTTGGTGTAATCCTCGGGGTTGGCGGTGAACACGAACTGGATGTCAAGGAGCAAGCGAAGTTTGAAGCCCCGGATTTGGATATCCCCCTCTTGCAAAATGTTGAAGAGCGAAACTTGGATCCGCGCTTGCAGGTCGGGCAGTTCGTTGATGACAAAAATGCCCCGGTGAGAGCGCGGAATGAGGCCAAAATGGAGCACCCGCTCGTCGGAGTAAGGGAGTTTGAGCGAGGCGGCTTTGATCGGGTCGGTATCGCCAATTAAATCGGCCACTGACACATCGGGAGTGGCCAGTTTTTCGGTGTAGCGGTCGTCTTTGTGCATCCAATCGATGGGCGTGTGATCGCCGTGCTCAGCCACCAGATCGCGCCCGAAGCGGGAAATGGGATTGAGCGGATCATCGTTCAGTTCCGATCCCTTGATCACTGGAATGTATTCGTCCAGCAAATTGAGCATCAAGCGGGCAATCCTGGTTTTGGCCTGTCCGCGCAGTCCGAGCAAGTTGATATTGTGTTTGGACAAGATGGCCCTTTCCAGTTCGGGCAACACGGTGTGGTCATACCCATAAATGCCCGGAAACACTGTTTCCTTGTTTTTTAGTTTTTTGATCAGGTTGTCCCGCAGTTCTTGTTTGACCGATTTTGATACATAGCCGGCCGCTCTGAGTTCGCCAAGCGTTTTAAGATGGAGAAGTTGCGCTTTGGGGATTAGTTCGTATTTCATCGTTTGGAGTTAGGGGAAAATGATTTTCCAGCATGGTGGATAGATCGATCAAGCTTGGCTCTTCATTGCGAAGTTAAACCAATAACTGGAAATGCGAACATAAAGTTTAGATACC
>JAYUVL010000019.1:0-4870 GCA_043754075.1 Cytophagales bacterium
CCCATTACCTCCAACAGCAACAATACGAGGTGGCCAGCCTCAATCAACTAAGAAACTCGATCGATGGGTATTTTTTGTTCAACGCACAGCTCAAACAACTGATCGACCAAGGGCAGGCCAAAGAATTCGTTGCCCTGATCGAGGAGAAACGAGGCCTACCAATCATCGATGAATATAGGGTGTTGAGCAAAAAGATTCAAAAGTTTGAGGACGAAATAGCTTTGCGGGCTTCGGTCAAATATGCCACTGCCTTGAACCGCCAGTTGACAGTGCAGATCATCTTGCTGGCCATTACCCTGCCCACGCTGCTGTTTACGGTTTTCTACATTCATCAATCTTTTGCCAATGCCCAGAAATTGCAATTGTTGGAACAAGAAAAGCGTGAACTCAAAGAAGCGGAAAACCTGCGCCTAGAGACCACGGTAATGGAGCGCACTGCCGAAATTCGGCAAAAAAACGAAGAACTGGCCATTCAGGCGGCTTCCATGCTGGCCCAGAACCAAGAACTGGCCGCCCAGAAGGAAGCAGTACTGGCCAAAAATGACCTGCTCCAATCGGCCCAAGCCTATATTAAGGCCCAGAATATTGAGATCGAGGAGACGAATAAATCACTCGCGCAGGAAATTTTTCTGCGCACCCAAGAACTCACCGACACCAACCGGGAACTTACCGAGCGCAACTACCAACTTGAGCAGTTTGCCTACATCACCTCGCACAACCTGCGGGGGCCAGCCGCCCGACTCTTGGGACTGGGCCATCTGGTCGATCTCACCACACTGGCCGAGCGGGAAGAAGTCATCACTAAGTTGAGGGGGACCGCCCAAGAGCTTGACCTGGTCATCCGCGAATTGGCCTTCATTCTGGAAGTGCCACACGACGTGCGGGTAGCTACCAAGATACACCTCCCTACCCAAATCCAGCGCATCAAGCTATCGCTCGAGACCGAAATCAACAAGTCAGGGGCCCAAATCAGTGAGGTTTACAGTGGCGTGGACACGGTGCACACCTTTGCCCCTTATTTGGAAAGCATCCTGTACAATCTTTTTAGCAATGCGCTCAAGTACCGGCATCCCAACCGGGCCCCATTTATCCTTTTCAAGGTTGAGCAGTTGGACAACCTACTTTGTCTCTCCGTCACTGACAACGGACAGGGCATCGATCCGGAAACTTACGGCAACCATTCGGTCGCCCCCAACGAGTGGTTCCATGCCCATGCCAAGGGCAAGGGAATGGGCCTGTACTTGGTCAAGTCTCAGACCGAGGCACTGGGTGGACGCATTGAGATTGATAGTGGCGAGTCTTGGGGCACTTCTTTCCGGATTTTTTTGGCCGCTTGAAATCTTCAGCAGTGCGAAAACAAAACTTCCGAAACTTTCTTGAAACCATTCGTTTCCAATTTTCGTAGAGAACGTTACATATCCTCCTCACTGGAAACGCCAGATCAACAGGTAGTTTCCAAAATAACGTCAATGCTCCCCCGATGAGCCTCTTTTTTCGGTTTCTGGCCTTTTGGGTTGCCCTGTTCCCCCAAATTCAGCGCATTGTTTTTTTGCAAAAAACCTTGAAAAACTTTCTTAATTAAAATAGTTTCCTTAGTTTTGCGCGTTCCTAATTTAATCTTGAAAGTTTTGGATATTAGACAGAGGATATTGAGCCAGGCCGACCAGCTATTCAACCGTTATGGCATTCGGAGTGTAACCATGGATGATATGGCCCGCGACTTGGGCATTTCCAAAAAAACCATCTATCAATATTTCAACGATAAAGATGAAGTGGTGCGAGAAGTGGTCAAGGCGCGGTTCGATGAGCAACGCTGCGAGTGGGACGGTCTGTCGGCCGTTGCCCGCAATGCGGTGGACGAGGTGGTGATGGCCGCCCAACACATTGAGAAGTCGTTCCGCAGCATGAACCCCAACATGCTGTACGACCTCAAAAAATACCATCCCAGCGGTTGGGAAATTTACCTGCAACACAAAGAATCGCTTCTTTATCAGCAAGTGGTGCGCAACCTCCAGCGTGGCATCGGGGAAGGGTTGTACCGCAAGGAAATCCAAGTGGAAATCATCGCCCGGATGCGGCTTGAACAAGTGCAAATGGGTTTTGAGCTCAAGATGTTCCCTGCCGACCGATTCAACATCGCCGACGTTCAAATGCAAATGTTCGACCATTTTATCCACGGCATTGTCACCCTCAGAGGGTATTCGCTCGTGGTCCAGTACCGAAAAGAATATCAGACCGAGTCCGCTCGCACCCTAGTGAACGGCCCACCCAGCATTTGACGAGCTGCATTTTTGACTTGATTTTTTTATTTATCGAATTCTTATCATGAAATTTCATTTATTGTCATTCTCTTTTTTGGGGTTGCTGCTCGGAGCGGTTGGGACAAAAGCCCTCGCCCAGTCAGCCCCCCCGATCGAAGATCGAGTGGTACTGCAAAACTTCACCCTCAAACAGTGCATCGAGTATGCGCTCAACCACACGGTGTCGGTCAAAAATGCCCTAGTGGATGTGGAGACTGCCAAGGCCCAAGTGGGCTTGGTCCGGGCCGACGGTTTGCCCCAGATCAATGCCAGTGCTGCCATGACGGCCAATTTTAAGCCTCAAGTTGCGCTGTTTCCGGCTCAATTCCAGGATCCCGATGCTCCCTTGGGCACCTTTGTCCCGATCACTTTTCAGCCTGCCTTCAGCGGCAACTATGGGGTAGGGGTCAGCCAACTGCTGTTTGATGGTACTTTTTTTCTGGGTCTGAAGGCTGCTTCGGTTTACCAAGAGCTGAGCCAAAAGGGCCTCACCCGCTCCAAAATTGAGGTGGCCGCTGCTGTGAGCAAAGCCTATTATGGTGCAGTGGTGGGCGCCGAACGGTTGGCCCTGATTGACAACAACTACCAACGCGTGGAAGTGCTCCTGCGCGAAACCCGCGCCCTCAACCAACAGGGATTTGTAGAAAAGATCGATGTGGATCGGCTAGAGGTTACTTTCAACAACCTCAAGATCGAAAAACAAAAACTGGAGCGTTTAGTCGCCCTGAGCAAAGTGCTGCTCAAGTTCCAGATGGGACTGCGCGAGGAAGACGAAATCAACATTTCGGAAAACATCCAAAACCTCCAGTTGGCCCAAACCGCTTGGGAGGCCAAGACAGACAATTTTGATCCGATGCAACGCATCGAGTACTCGGCCCTAGAAACCCAGCGCGAACTCGACCGGATGAACATCCGCCGCAACAAGCTAGAGTACCTGCCCAAGTTGAACCTGACTTTCGCCTATTCGGGCATTGCCGGCCGGCCAGCCCTGGGCGACATGTTCCAGTTTGGCCAGTATTGGTACTCGTTTGGCAATGTCGGTTTGAGCCTGCAAGTGCCCATTTTTGATGGCTTGCGCAAAAAATACATTGGCGAACAGCGCCGCTTGGCCCTGATCAAGACCGAGAACAACATGCAAGACCTCCGCCGGGGTATTAGTATTGAGGTAAAGCAAGCAATCCTGACTTTGCAAAACGCGGTGGATAACATGGTCATTCAACAAAAAAATCGCGAACTCGCCGCCGAAGTGGCCCGCGTGACCAAGATCAAATACAAGGAAGGCGTGGGGAGCAACATAGAAGTGGTAACTGCCGAGAACGAGTTAAAGACCACCGAGACCAACTATTACAACGCCCTGTACGAGGCGCTAGTGGCCAAAGTGGATCTGGACAAAGCCCAAGGCAAACTGCTGGAAAACTAAACCACAAAAACCATCCTTCACCCTAGTTATTTCAACTCATTCTGATTCAATATGAAACTTTATCAAATCCTCACCCTCCTGTTGTTGTTGGCCGCTTGTGGCGACCCTAAAAGCATCGAGGAAAAGAAAAAACAGTTGGCCACCAAAAAAGAGGCCCTGACCAAATTGAAGGCCGAGATCAGCACATTGGAAGGCGAGATCAGTGCTGCCATGCCCGCCTCAGCCAAAGAAACCGCCACCAAACTGGTGGAGACCACGGCATTGGCCCCCGAAGACTTCGCACATTACATAGAAGTGCAGGCCAATGTGGCCTCGGATCAAAACGTGATGGTGGCCCCCGAAATCCCGGGCTTGATTTTGCGCCGCCGGATCGAAGAGGGCCAAGCCGTGCGCGCGGGCCAGATCATTGCCGACATAGATGCTGAGAACGTGCGGCGGAGCATTGCCGAAATGGAAACCCGCATGGAACTGGCCCGCACCACTTTTGAGCGCCAAAGCAATTTGTGGAACCAAAAGATCGGTACCGAGATCCAATACCTACAAGCCAAAAATGCAGTGGATGCCCAAGAAAAAGGGCTGGCCACGATGAAGGCCCAGTTGAACAAAGCCTACATCAAGGCCCCGATCAGCGGCACCTTGGAGCAATTTATGCAAAATGTTGGCGAAATGGGCAACCCCGCCGTGCCAATGGCCCGGATTGTGAACAACAGCACGGTCAAAATTACCGCCGATGTGTCGGAGGCCTACACCAGATCCATCAAACGTGGAGATCAAGTGCTGGTGTCGTTCCCCAGCTTGGGCAAGGAGCTCAACCTGCGGGTGGAAAGCACGGGCCAAATAGTTGACCCGACCAACCGTACATTCCGTCTGTTGATGCGGGCCGGTAACCCCGATGGCTATTTGAAACCCAACACGTTGGCCGTGGTGAAAATCCGCGATTTTTACCAACCCAAAGCCCTTAGCATCCCAACTTACTTGATCCAGCAATCGGCCACGGGGCAAAAGTTTGTGTATGTATTGCGCAAAAAAGAAGGCAAGGATACGAGCGAAAAAGTGAACATTGCCTCTGGCCAGTCTTACGCTGGCAAGACGTTGATCACTGAAGGCCTGCAACCGGGCGATGTGCTCATCACCAAAGGCTACAATGAAG
>JAYUVL010000020.1:0-14829 GCA_043754075.1 Cytophagales bacterium
TTTGAAATCTCTAACATAAAACTTAAATTTGAATGGTGAAACAAGAGCACTAAAATAAGCATTTTCCTTAACTTAATGGTAGTGAACATGGGTTTGGCAAAAGTGGGGCTTTTACTAAGCTGAAAATTTATACTTTCAACTAGCTTTTGTGCCAAATTTGAACTTTCGTACTTTCTAAACCCCACCTTCGCCAAGCCCACAAACGTTAGGTGTCACCCAGAAACCGACCTTAACTAACAAACGAATTGACAAATACAAAGACTAAGTATGACTGAAAAAGAAGCCATTGAACTTTTGAAGCACCACAGCTTTACTCACGAAGACATTGACAATTCTAAAAGCGAAAAAGGATTTTTAGGAATGTTGCGACCGTTTCAAGGAGAACTTTTTGAGAATAATTTTCACGAATTAATGGAAGTTATAAAAGTGCTTAAAGGACAATTTGACAAAGACAATATTGACAGACAAATAATTTCAAACTTTTGGGGTATTTGCCATTTAAGTAGAGCTTGGGCAATTGAGCAAGACGGAATGTTAAGACGAAATAGTTTAATTTCTAACAATCAAATAGAGTTACTTTCAAATTGGACAGACTGTATTTCTTCTACCATAATGAATTTACTAGATGGACTTCCTGACGAAGAAGCGTTTGAAACCTATAAATTTTATTTAGAAGACAAAATGAAGAGAATGAAGAATGAATTTGGCGAAGGCATAACACAGGTTTTGCGTCAGGTGGGGTGACGTGCAAACTTAGAACTTTGTGCCTCTATTCAAGTTCAGTAAATTCCTATTGTTCGTGAAATTTCACCCATCGTTTTATTTTTTTGAAGTTTCTTTTATAATCACGCTCAACATCTCCATAAACGCAACTACAGTAATTACTAACCAAAAACTTGCGTTCATCGCTCCCAGTGCCAGAATAAACCGTAAGTCTGGTTTCGTTTATTTTCGCTTAGACGCTGGGCACTTTCGATCGCACTTTGCTAGCTGTACTCTAGTTTACGCCTACCAACACGAACAAACCAGTTATTAAACTAAGCCCTCCCGCCAAAACACCCAAATTTGCAAATTATTTTTTGCTTCGCCCCACTTCTGCTCTCTCGGCTGCCTGAGATGGTAGCTTGGGCGAATAAATTTTTTTTGAAAACGCTTTCTCCAGTGTAACTTTGGCCACTTGCTCACTATCCTTTATATCCGATGAAACTTGTTCGTTTTGGTGCAGTTGGCCACGAAGCACCGGGCATCTTGCTGGCTGATGGCTCCATAGGTGATGTCCGCGCTTTTGGGGAAGACTATGATGAAAATTTCTTTGCCACCGAGGGGCCGGCGCGTCTCGCGGCTTGGGTAGGTGCTCGCACCCTGCCGCTCGTGCCCGAGGGTACGCGGCTAGGTGCGCCAGTGTCGCGACCCAGTAAAATTATTTGCGTCGGCCTCAACTATTCTGACCACGCCAAGGAAACCAATGCCAAAGTACCGGCTGAACCGATCCTTTTTTTCAAGGCCAGTTCGGCGTTGGTGGGCCCCAATGACCCGCTGGTAATTCCTCGCCACAGCGTTAAAACTGATTGGGAAGTGGAATTGGCCGTGGTGATTGGCAAGCGGGCCAGCTATGTGTCCGAGGCCGAGGCCCTGGCCCACGTAGCGGGGTATGCCCTGCACAACGATTACAGCGAACGGGAGTTTCAGTTGGAGCGGGGCGGCCAATGGGTAAAAGGCAAAAGCTGTGATTCCTTTGCGCCGCTCGGGCCGTTTTTGGCCACTCCTGATGAGGTTGCGGATCTGGACAACCTGGCCATGTGGCTTTCGGTCAATGGGGTGAAGAAGCAAAATGGCAGTACCGCCAATATGATTTTCAAAGTGCCCTTTTTGGTCAGTTATATCAGCCAGTTTATGAGTTTGTTGCCGGGTGACATCATCTCGACCGGTACTCCGGCGGGGGTTGGGCTAGGCTTCAACCCGCCGCAGTACCTCAAGCCCGGCGATGTGGTGGAGTTGGGCATCGAGGGATTGGGGGCATCCCGCCAGGTGGCAGTGGCCTGGGGATAGCCCTCCACTTGGTGGCACCAAATTTTGGGGCAATAAAAAACAGCGGCTTTGCGAGCCGCTGTTTTTTTATGGGGGTTGACTTACCGTCTTGGGGGGCGGCCATTGCCACCACCGCCGCCGCGACGTTCCCCGCCACCGCCGCCTTCGCGACGTTCGCCGCTTTCAGGGCGATCGGGCATTCCTTCAGGCTTGGGCAACAGCACCCGGCGCGATAACCGGAATTTGCCGGTTTTCTTATCTACTTCAATGAGTTTCACTTTCACTTCTTCGCCTACTTCCAGCACTCCATCCATCGTCTCCAAGCGTTCCCACTTGATTTCCGAGATATGGAGCAATCCTTCGCGGCCCTTTACAAACTCAACAAAGGCGCCGAACGGCATGATTGATTTTACGACACCGTCGTAAATTTCGCCTACTTCGGGCAGTTGCACAATGGCTTTTACCATTGACAACGCCTTGTCCATAGCCACTTGGTCGGTCGCAAAAATGCTGACCACCCCGGCGTCGGCCACTTCCTCGATGATGACGGTAGCCCCGCTCACCTTCTGGATTTCTTGGACGATTTTGCCGCCTGGCCCGATTACCGCCCCGATCAAGTCGGTTGGGATACGGAGGGAAACAGTGCGTGGGGCATTGGGTTTGAGGTCTGGGCGGGCCTCACTGAGCACCTTGTTCATTTCGCCCAGGATGTGCAACCGGCCGCGCTTGGCTTGTTCCAAGGCTTGTTGCAGCACTTCGTAGCTCAACCCATCCACTTTGATGTCCATTTGGCAGGCAGTGATCCCTTTTTCGGTACCGGTCACCTTGAAATCCATGTCGCCCAGGTGATCTTCATCGCCCAAAATATCGGACAAGATGGCGTAATTGCCAGTTTTGCTGTCGGAAATCATGCCCATGGCAATGCCAGAAACGGGTGATTTGATTTTGATCCCGGCATCCATCAAGGCAAGCGAACCTGCACAAACGGTGGCCATGGAGGAGGAACCGTTCGATTCCAAAATATCAGAGACTACGCGAATCGTATAGGGGTTTTCGTCTTTGGGGGGCAGTACTTTGCGCAATGCCCGGTTGGCCAAGTTGCCGTGGCCCACTTCGCGGCGACCAGGGCCACGGTTGGGCTTCACCTCGCCGGTGGAGAAGGCGGGGAAGTTATAGTGCAAAATAAACCGGTTATATCCCTCAATCACGGCGCCGTCGATCATTTGTTCGTCGAGCTTGGTGCCCAGCGTGACCGTGGTGATCGACTGGGTTTCGCCCCGGGTGAAGATGGCCGATCCGTGGGGTACGGGCAGCGGGCTCACTTCGCACCAGATCGGGCGGATTTCGTCAGTTTGACGACCGTCCAAGCGGATCCGCTCGTTGAGCACCAAATTGCGGGCCGCGTGCCACTGGATATCGTGCAAATACCGCTTCACCATGCCTTTGTCAATAACAGCATCGGCGGGCAAAGAAGCAAAATAGTTTTCCTCAATGGCTTTGAAAGCTTTGCTCCGCTCTTTTTTGGCGACCGGGTTCTGGGCCACTGCATAGTAGGCCGGGTAGCATTGATCCCAAAGTTGCTGTTTGAGTTCTTCGCTTTCGGCCAAGCGGGCATAATCGCGCTTTTCGGTTTTGCCCACCGCTTCAGACAGTTCGACTTGCGCCTGCACTTGCGCCCGAATGGCTTCATGAGCCACTTTGAGGGCGGCCAAAATGTCTTCTTCCGACACTTCGTTACATTCGCCTTCCACCATCATGATGTCTTTGGCCGAAGCCGCCACAATCAAGTCCAGTTCAGCCTTTTCCACGATGTCGCGGGTGGGATTGACGAAGAACTGGCCATCGTATTTCACCACGCGCACTTCGGAGATCGGCCCGTTGAAGGGGATATCAGATACGGACAGTGCGGCCGAAGCAGCCAACGCAGCGTAAGAATCTGGCAATTCGTTGGCCCCGGCCGACAACAATACAATGTTGACCTGGGTTTCACACAGATAATCCTCGGGGAACAATGGCCGGATGGCCCGATCCACCAAACGGCAAATCAGTACTTCGTAATCGGACAAACGGCCTTCACGCTTGATAAAACCACCGGGAATTTTGCCCGTTGATGCAAATTTTTCTTGGTAATCAACCGAAAGGGGGAAGAAATCTATTCCTTCGCGCATGGTCGGTAGGGCCACCACGGTGGCCAATAGCACGGTATCGCCCACCCGAAGCATCACCGAGCCGTCGGCTTGCCGGGCCAAACGCCCGGTTTCAATGGTGATCTGGGTGCCGTCCGGCATCACGATAGTCTTAAGAATTGCTTGTGACATGAAATTTAGCAGCTTTAAATTGCGTATATGAGTGTTGTGTCAAGAAATGGTTTACCAAAGACCGCCATGCTAGGCTGGAGTTTGGTGTTTTGCCGATAGTGTCGCGGGGATTTTCAGGGGGGTGGGTTGTCATCACTTGTTCGTTTTTCCGCTTCTGAACGTTGGCCGCCGCAGCCCTGCGCTTGGGCAATGTACTAACCGGCGTTTCCGCTCTTTCGCCGGGGACAGCCGCACATTACCTTTGCGGACTGATTTTTTGCTGGTTTCAGTTTGATAATTGACTGATTCCACTATATTAAAACTTGCAAAAAATAAGGGGGAAAACCTAGGCTTCCCCCTTTGTGATGCGTTATTTCCTGATGCCCAATTCGGCAATAATGGCACGGTAGCGCACGATCTCCTTCTTGTTCAGGTAATCTAGCAAACTGCGACGTTTGCCCACCAACTTCAACAAACCCAACCGCGAAGAGTGATCTTTCGGGTTTTGCTTCAAATGTTCGGTGAGGTGGTTGATCCGGAAAGTGAAAAGCGCAATTTGCGATTCAGGTGATCCGGTATCGGTGACAGATTTGGCTATGCCGTGTTTCTCGAACAAGCCTTGTTTTACTTCGGGGTCTAAATACATGATAACTAATGTGTTACGATAAAACCCCAGTCTAGAATTTATTTTCGTCGACCAGCGTTTATCAAGGTGGAACAAAGAGCAACAAAATTATAACAATTGGGCAGAATTACCAAGCCACGACCGGGGTAAATAATCTTTTGTTGGGTTGTGTTTTTAACATTTGGGGCCGCAGATGGGTTATAGGGGCATGAACCACGAACGCGATCACGGCCTGTTGCAGCTCCGGCCCAGCTTGCCCATTGAAACGGGCCTCCAGCAAGCGATGGAGCAATTTCAGAGCGAAACCCTGCGCCCCATCCTAAAATTCCAGAACTCACTCATTTTGAGCTTGTTCCGGGCCTATGTGCGCCAGACCAAGGCCAACTTGGCCCAAATGTCGGCCCCGCAGCGGTCCGACTATATTTTCAATGCCCTGGGCAAGGACATCGCCCTCAAAAACATGCTCATTGGGGCAGTAATTGGGCTATTCACCGAGGCGGAACTCGCTTTCTATGAGCAGCACCGGCCTGAACTCACCCGACGGTTGACCCAGTTCTTGGCCAAACGGATTGACAGCCAATGGCTGGGAGGTGATCAACCCGTAAACCAAGTAAGCAGTTCCCAATAAGCAGTGTCAAAGATGACATTACTAACGAACTGGCATCGCCAACTTCCGGATGCCGTGTTTTGCTTTTGGGTAGGCTTTGCTAGGGTGCAGCTCGAGCCAAATTGAGTGATGTAATAGCCAATATTTTTGTGATCCAGCATTTTTGAGAACCCATTCATTAGTAACAATAGTCCTTTAAAATATTGACAACTAAAATCTGCTGTTTTGATTAAAATAACCTCCACTTACTTAGCTTATAAATAGCAGAAGCGTTAATTTTAATGATGATAAAAATAATCAGGTTAAGCAACTACTCGGGTCCTTTCTCTCTGGTAGTATTGTCTAGAAAATAATCATTGTTTTTGTCGCCTTGCCAGACCAAGACCACTACCGCAAGACGTGAGGCAATCATGGCCCGGTAATCAGACCGCCGATGCGGTTGCGTCTTTGTGTAACACGCCCGATAAACCAGTTGAGTTAAAAAGGAATGTTGGCGCACTTGTGGAGCCAATTTGAAAGATGAAAATTTTGTCACCACTCGGGCACTTACACTTATTACAGCTAATTGATAGACAGACATTTACAACTTTTTATCCATGATAACTTCAAAAACAGTTTCACTCAATTCATTAATTGTCAGGTAGTTATATTGGTTGATGGATAAGCATTCTCCACTATTTTATTTTGGCAGTCACTGATTATAAAGTATTTAAGTACCTGAGTAGTTACCAATTAGACGATCGTCATCCGCTTTTGCTTTTCTCTGTCATCTTTTTGGGTGGGACGGCCTTACCCGTCCAGTCCGCCATTTCGTCAGGCCCAGATTCTTTTTGCGCCTATGTGTCAGATTTTGGTGGTATGGTAAAGTTTTGGTTAATTTGGCTGCATCAATTCTCTTAAATTGCATCTTATGGACTACGGTCAGGAATTTCGCAAATTTGCGGTCAAGGGCCAGGGCCTCAACGGCCTTACCGTCGACCAGTACATGGATACCAGCATTACCAATTTCACTCCGATGATCATCGAGGAGCGCGCCATGAACATTATTTCCATGGACGTGTTCTCGCGCTTAATGAAGGATCGCATCATCTTCTTGGGGGTGCCCATTGGTGACGAAGTAGCCAACATTGTGGTTGCGCAGTTGCTGTTCATGCAGTCCACCGATCCTACCAAGGACGTGATCATGTACATCAACAGCCCTGGTGGGTCGGTATATGCCGGTTTGGCCATTTATGACACCATGCAGATTGTGTCACCCGACATTTCCACGGTGTGCACCGGTATGGCCGCCTCAATGGGCGCGGTGTTGCTCAGCGCTGGCCACCCGGGCAAGCGCTCAGGCCTGCCCCACTCGCGGGTGATGATCCACCAGCCGAGCGGTGCAGCGGGCGGGCAAGCCTCCGACATCCAGATCTCGGCCAAGCAGATAGTAAAAGTACGGCACGAACTGTATGAGATATTGGCCCAACACACGGGCAAAACCTTTGACCAGATCAAAGAAGACTCGGATCGCGACTACTGGATGTCATCGGCTGAAGCCAAGGAATATGGCCTGATCGATGAGGTGCTGGGCCGCCCCAAGAAACAGTAATTTCACCACCTTCTATTTTACCAACATCGGCAATGAACAAGTCCCAACGATATTTCAGCGATGAGCCTGAAATGCCCATCCCAAGCATTGTGGAAAACATGATTGGGGGCCGCGTATTTGACAAAAAATTTCTGGAGCAGCGCAAGGTGTTCTTCTGGGGGGTGGTAGATGACGATTCGGCCAAGTATGTGGTGGATCGGCTGCTCTACCTCGATGCCGATAAGCCGGGCGAAGAGATCACGCTCTATATTAACAGTCCCGGTGGCATGGTCACTTCGGGCATGGTAGTGTATGATACCATGCAATTGATCAAGTCCCCCATCTCGACGGTGTGCATGGGGCTGGCCGCTTCAATGGGCAGCATCTTGCTGTCTGGGGGCACAAAGGGCCGCCGGTTCATTTACCCCAGTGGCGAAGTGATGATCCACCAGCCCAGTATCGGGGGCTACTTCCAGGCCCGGTCGGTGGACATTGAAATCCAAGCCCGCCAGATCGAGAAGACCAAGCAGATGGGCGCCCGGATCCTAGCCGAAAATTGCGGCCAATCCATTGAAAAAATCATGAAAGATTTTGACCGCGATTATTGGATGGACGCCGAAGAATCGGTGGCCTACGGGATTGTGGATGCGGTGATGAGCAAGTTCTAGGCCCACTCTGATCCAGCGCTCGCCAAACAAAAAATCGGCCCTCCAGATTTACAAATCCGGGGGGCTGATTTTTATTTGGGCTGTGGGCGATAAAATGCGAACCGTGACGGTTCGCCACTGATTTAGACAAATGCCTGGATCCCGGTGATTTCTTTGCCCAAGATGAGCAGGTGGATGTCGTGCGTGCCCTCGTAAGTGACCACCGACTCGAGGTTCATGCTGTGGCGCATGATGGGGTACTCGCCCGTGATGCCCATGCCGCCGAGCATCTGCCGGGCCTCGCGGGCAATGTCGAGTGCCATCGCCACATTGTTGCGCTTGGCCAGTGAGATTTGTGCGGTAGTGGCTTTGCCCTCGTTTTTGAGCACCCCCAGCCGCCAGTTGAGCAGTTGGGCCTTGGTGATCTCGCTGAGCATTTCGGCCAATTTCTTTTGCTGCAACTGAAACCCACCGATGGGTTTGCCAAACTGAATGCGCTCAATGGAGTAGCGGCGGGCCGTTTCGTAGCAATCCATGGCCGCGCCAGTTGCCCCCCAAGCAATGCCGTAGCGGGCACTATCAAGGCACATCATGGGCGCACCCAATCCACTTTTGTTGGGCAGCAGGTTTTCTTTGGGCACCCGCACGTTGTCAAACACCAGCTCGCCGGTGCAACTGGCCCGCAGCGACCATTTTTGGTGGATTTCGGGGGTACTGAACCCCTCCATGCCACGCTCCACAATGAGACCGTGGATCCGGCCCGTTTCGTCTTTGGCCCACACCACCGCCACTTGGGCCTCGGGAGCATTGGAGATCCACATCTTGGATCCGTTGAGCAAATAATAGTCGCCCATGTCCTTAAAGTTGGTGGTCATGCCGCTCGGGTTGGAGCCGTGATCGGGTTCGGTCAGGCCGAAGCAGCCCAGCCATTCGCCCGAGGCCAGTTTGGGCAGGTATTTGCGCCGCTGGGCCTCCGAGCCAAACTTGTAGATCGGGAACATCACCAGTGACCCTTGTACCGAAGCCGTGGAACGCATCCCCGAGTCGCCACGCTCAATCTCCTGCATCATCAGGCCGTATGAAATGTAATCGAGGCCACCCCCCCCATATTCTTCGGGAATGGTGGGTCCGAAAGCTCCTACCTCCCCAAATTTGCGGACAATGTAGGAGGGGAATAAATTTTTTTGACAGCAGTCTTCTATGATCGGGCTGATTTCGCGCTTCACAAAATCACGGGTCGCTTGCCGCACCATCAATTGCTCTTCGGTCAACAGATCGTCCAGTTGGTAAAAATCTGGGCTTTCAAAATGATCCAAGGTGGCTCGGCGCTGGATGCCCGCAAATTTATCTTCGATGACAAGGTTGTTGGTCATGGTTGGGAAGGTTATGGAAACACAAAATTATACTAAGGAAAAGTGGATGTTGCACAGCAGCACCAAGATTGGGTGATTTTTTAGTTTCGGTGCTGATCATTTTCAAAGATGAACTGTTGGGCCGGGCAAGCAAAAATGACTTGCCGCATTCGTTGCCTCACCACGACTTTAACGGGCCGGCCAACGCAATTGTTTATTTGCCAAAATGGCTTTTCAGCAAGTCTGCATACTGTTTGAGTGTCTCGGCTTTGGCCAGATCGTCCGGGGCATTCAGTTCAGCCACTAGTTTTTGCCATTGCTCCAAGCTGGTCAACTCGTGCGACAGCCCGCTGTCCACCTCGGATTGGGCGGCATTGGTGTATTGCAAGCTGTCCAGGTTGCCGGCAATACTGCGCAACTGATCACGGCGCCGACAGTCAGCCGCCGAGCGTTCCAATTCCTTTTGCATGCCCAGATAGAGCTCAATTCGCGGCAGTACCATGCCCAAGTGCTGGTGGGCGGCCTCGGCCAAGCGGTTGGCCACCTCCCGATCCACTTGGCTCGCCTCGGGCTGCCAATCGCCCTGGATAAAACATTGCCATTGACCATCCACCCGTTGGCGGTGCAGCACTTCGGGCCGGAAAGGCGCTACTTCGTCCGTTTCGGGAAAGCTATGCACTTGATAAACGGATTGGTAGGCCGCCCATAAGTTTTGCTGGAGCGACTCGGCAAGGGCGCGATCGGTCGCCAGATAGGCTTGGCAACTGGCCAATGCTTCCTGGATGCTTTGCAACTCCTCCGAAACGGGCGGCTCTTGGCCCATTTTGGGCGGAGTTGCGCCGACTGTCGGTGATAAATTCCGATGGTCCAAGCGTATTTGCCCGTTGGCGATCGCCAAGCCAAAGGTTTCCAGAAAGCGCTGGTAGGGCAAAAGATCGTACCCAAAACTGGGAAGCTCTATTTTTTCACCAAATTTGGTGAGCAAGACCAGCCGCTTGATCTTCTTGCCGTCGGTGGTGGCCCAATCTATTTCCGCGAGTGGACGTTCCGTAGTCCCGGTGGCAGTTTCCAGTTGGACGCTTACTTCCAAGATCTCGGACAGCGCATGTACTTGGCTTTGCCTCCGCACCCCACGCACGATCTTTATTTCGTTGGCTGTAAGCACCACTTGGCTTTTGTGCCAAAATAAATAGTCGACGGCCGCCCAGATGCTGAAAATACCAGCCGCCCAATAGCTAATGTTCTGGAGCAAACCAGCGCTGAAAACGAAATAACCCAGACCGGCCCCAATGGCCGCAAACAGCAGAAAACCAAGCAAGTAGCTATTGGAACCTTTGAGCTGAAAAAGCGGCTTGGCACTGAGAGGCGGGACGGGTGGCATTGCACAAAGGGTTAATGGACAAAGTTAAGCACTAATGCGGATGATCATGAACGGATGGGCCCAACGGATTTTTCTACTTTGCGACCTGACCCAACCACGTCAAAAGCCATTGACGGCTTTAAGCAGGGCTTGCTTCACGATTTTTTCGTGTGACCACGGGATAAAATGATCCACCCCCGGCAACCGGATCATTTCCACCTTGGCATTGACCAGCATTTTTTGGGCAAAATCGGCATTGCCGATCGGCACTAGGCTGTCTTTTTCGCCTTGGATGTAGATGACGGGCACTTTGATATTTTGCCATAGTGGCAGGGCGGCGGTCAAGTCGCTGGCCAAGTGCCGGATCTCCCGGTTGGTGACCAGCAGTGCGCGCGGGATCAGCCAATTGATCAGCAACCATTCCGCTGGATACTGGAACCATTTGGTCTCCTCCAGTTTTGGATCGATGGACGGCGCCAAGAACACCAGCCCGCCTACTAGCTCGGGATAGTCCATGGCCAGCCGGGCAATGAGCGGGCCACCGTAAGAGTGGCCAACGAGGATCATGGGCTTATGCTGGTTGCTTTCCAAAATCGGTTTAAGGAGTTCGGCCTGTTTGCGCAAGTCGCGCTCGGCCCGGCCAAAGTCTGACTTGCCAAAACCCGGGCGATCCACCGCAATGAGCCTCATTTTGCTCAAGAGCAGGGTATCATCGAGATAAGTGATGAATCCATCCCATGCGCCCGGCGATCCGTGAACGAGCAAGACGGCCGGGAGGGTATCGGCCCCAATCTCGGCGTAGTGCATGGTGCGTTTGCCCACTTGGTAGGTATGAAAAGTGGGCTTGTGCTGCTTAAGCTTAAAATGTTCGGCCACTTGCTGGTCGCTCATCCGAAACTGCATACAGGCCGAGGCGAGTTGGCTCAACCCGATGATGGCCAGCCCGATGATTACGCTTGGCCGTTTGAAAAAAGTCTTGATGCGCATAGTTTTATTCATGCTGCAAATGGGTTGGTCGAAAAACATTAAAAAGTGTAATTAATTAATTTTTCAATAGTGCAAATACAATAGAAAAGTAAAATTTTTCTCGTTTGAAGGATCGATGATCTGACGCTTGGTTGCCAAAATTACTGGCCCGGGGTCAAGTTTGAAGCGCATTCAATTCGGTTGGGCCCGGCCCATGTGCCGTTTTTTGAACTCAGAAGGGTTTTCATTGGTCAGCTTTTTGAACGATTTATTGAAATACGAGAGGTTTTCAAAGCCACTGCCGTAGCACGCTTCGGTTACGTTGTAGTCTTGCAACAACAGTTTTTTGGCTTGGTTGATCCGGTATTGGTTCAGAAATTGGGTAAAGGTCATTTGGGTCATCCGTTTAAAATACCGACAAAATGCAGCCGTGGAAAGATGGCTAAGGGCCACTATCTCCGGCATTGCGATCGGGCGCTGGTAGTGCTGGTCGACGAAGTGATAGACATTGCGGAGCCGTTGCTGCTCTTTCAGGTTATAACTTTGCCCCACGGGCTGCACGCCCAGCACTTCATATTCATGGCTGGTGGCCAATAATTGAAAAATCTCCATCAAGTCAATGAACTGTCGAAAATGAGTTTCCTGAATGAGTTTCTTCAGTCGCTCCCCCACCACCCGCTTGGTTTCTCCCCGAAAAAGGACCACGGTTTTGGCCCGCTCAAAAAGTTGCCGAATCTCCGATAATTCAGGGATTTTTTGCAAACTTTCGGCCAAAAAATCTTCGCTCATTTGGACCACTATTTTCTCATAACTGGTGCGGATGCCATAATCAAAATTGAGGTGGGGCACATTGGGGCCGATAAAGGCCAAGTCACTGCCTTCATATTTGGCCAAGTGCTCGCCAATGTGCCGGGTGCCGTCCGAGCCGGAAATGAAAATGATTTCATACTCGGGGTGATAATGCCAATAAAAATGATCCTGAAGCTTGGGATTGACCAAGATCCTGAACGAACTGCCCAAGTCGGGCTGGATTTTTTCGAGGGAGATTTTCATGGTAGTGGTGTTCATTTATCCTGTTGCCCAACTATTCCACTCATTTAAGTCAATGGAGTACAAATAAACGCCATTAGGGGCGGAGCGTGGGTTGATGTTCCCGTTTATCTTTGCTTTATTAAAGTTAGTCAAAATCTTCTCAAATATGGAAACGAAAATGACCCCGACCATGGCCCCCGCCACCATGGTCCCCAACAATGCCCACACCGAGATCCCGGGCAATCCGTCGACGGCCATGTCGAGCCATTTGAAACTGAACGATCGCTCCAATGGCAAGCCGCTCAAGGTATTGTCAGAAGAAGATTGGGCTTTTTGGATCCACAATGGCTATATTGTGATCAAAAATGCAGTGCCCAAAGAAAACTGCCAGCGCATGGTGGATCTATTGTGGGAATTTGAAGAAAAAAATCCCAACGATCCCACCACTTGGTATGCCCCGCCCCGCGCCGAAATTAAAATGAAGGAGCTGACCAACAGCGGGATGGTGGAGATTTACAACCACCCCTACATGTGGGCCAACCGCCAATGCCAACGACTGTACGAAGCCTTTACCGATGTGTGGGGCCATGAGCAGCTCTGGGTGACCATTGACCGGGCCAACCTGAACTTGCCCATGCGGCCCGACCATGTGTTCAAGGGCTTTATCCACTGGGACTACGACCCGGAAACCAAGCCCCAAAACGTGCAGGGAGTGCTGGCCCTGGCCGATCAGGATGACGAAAACATGGGCGGGTTCCAGTGTGTGCCCGAGTTGTTCCGCACGTATGACACTTGGAAACTCTCCCAACCCGTAGACCGCGATCATTTCAAGCCGGACATTACTGGTTTTGAACTGGTGAAAGTCAAGATGGAAGCGGGCGATCTGCTCATTTTTAACAGTTCGTTGGCCCACGGAATCCGCCCAAACCGAACCGAAAACCGGGTGCGCATCGCCCAGTACATCTCCATGATGCCCGCCGAGGAGAACAACGAGGCACTGCGCCAATGGCGGATCAATTCATGGCAGCACCGCGTTGCGCCCGAGGGATATGCGTTCCCCGGTGATCCGCGCAACTGGGAGCAGACCAAATACCAAACCGCTGAGCTGAGCGAATTGGGCAAAAAACTGTTGGGCCTGGAAAAATGGTAACCAATCCCACCACGCTGCTCAACAACGGGATCGAGATGCCGCTGCTGGGACTTGGCGTGTACGATATGTACCACCAAGAAGCCGAACGGGCAGTCAGCCAAGCCCTTGAAATTGGCTACCGGCTCATAGATACGGCTGCCATGTACGGCAACGAAGCCGAAGTGGGCCGGGCGATCCGCGCCAGTGGCCTGCCCCGGCACGATGTTTTTGTCACGACCAAAGTCCACGATGCTGATCAAGGCTATGACAACACTTTGCGGGCCTTTGAGGTAAGCCGCCAAAAGCTCAATGTCGATTATATTGACCTTTATTTGATCCACTGGCCAATCAAAGCTTCCCGCAAGGCCACTTGGCAAGCCCTGGAACGGCTGGCCACCGAAAAACAGGTGCGGGCCATTGGCGTGGCCAATTATCTGGGGCCGTTCCTCCACCAATTGGCCGAGTATGCCACCCTCGTTCCGGCGGTCAATCAAGTGGAGTTCAGCCCTTATTTGTTCTTGGCCGATCTGCTGGCCCAATGCCAACAACAACATACGGTATTGCAAGCCTATTCACCCTTGGTGCGGGGGCAGCGGTTCAGCGATCCCAAGCTTTTGGCTTTGGCCCAGCGCTACGACAAAACCCCGGCCCAGATCATTATCCGGTGGGCCATTCAGTTGGGGGTGTCCACCATCCCCAAAACAGTCCAACTGGCACGGTTAAAAGAAAATTTCGCGGTGTGGGATTTCCACCTTTCCGACAGCGACATGCGGCAATTGGCGGGGTTCAACGAAGATTTTCGGGTAGTAGACGACCCAATGACTTTGTTTTGACCTAGCCATAATAGGCGGATCGATGGGCAAAAAAGCCAAAAATACGTTGGGTAAAGTAAAAAGTGAGCACTGTTGCTCGATGGCCAGCCTGACTAGCGCGTTGGGCTGGCCATCCACAACATCGCCTTTTTTAGCTAAAAAGTGAAAATCTATTCATTAAGCCGCCTTTGGGCTTCTTCAAAAGCATCAAAAACGTGAGTTGATGTTGATTTATTCGTATGTGCTGCCTCCTCAGCTACTTGCCCCAAATAAAGGTTTGCGATCAGTTCTTTTCGGTTTCTATCAAGTAGGTCAATTTACGAAGTGCATGGGCCAAACAAATTTGCTTATGAAAGAAACCGCAGCAAGAAACGAATAAAATTAAGGCTTTTTTAGAAAATAAT
>JAYUVL010000021.1:0-11637 GCA_043754075.1 Cytophagales bacterium
GGGTATGAATAAAAAACTTTTGTCCATTCTTGGTTGCCCCCGGCAAACCTGCGGTATGGGCCATAAGCTACGGAAAACCAGCCCGCACCCCGTCCCCAGTTATATTGACCAGGGTCGGGTTCTCTGGTTTTTTTTGCTTTATTGCTCTCCATGCTCACCGATTCTTTTTCACGTTTAAACTTGATTTCGTTGGGGATCAAGAAATTTTCATTGTTACGGCCCTTGCCCGTGCGCCGATCTTCGGGAGAAGACTCGATGCATAGTAAAATTGTGCCTTCATGTGCTTCTTGGCTTTGGTTGAGCCAGTCGCGCCAATTGGCTCGTAAGCCCTGACCTTCGTCTGGGCCAGTCAGGGCTAGAGCAATGGAACGAATAATTGTTGTTTTGCCTGCCCCGTTATCGCCGATCAACACGTGCCAACCCGCTGGCTTATCAAACCGCATTTCAAAATGTTTGACCGAGCGGATATTTTCTATGGTTAGCGATCGGATATACATCAGGATGGTATTTAAGCGAAAATAAAAAGCAAGTTACCGTTTTTCTGCAAGATGCCAGCGGCATTTCGCGGTAGGCCGAGGCATCGGTGGCATAGAGCGTGCGCATGGTCTGGTCGGTAAAAAAAGCTCCATCCAGTTCTTGGGCCAAGCGGGCGAGGGCGTGTTGCATTGTAGTAAAAGATCAAAACGCAAAGATAGGGGAAGCAGTCGCAAAACAGGACAGATGAGGACGCAAGGGAATACCCGCGCCCCGATTCACCAGCTTTGGGAGGATTGCTTCCTTTTTGATTGCTGTCTCATGGAAATAAAAACAAGCGACTGTACTGGTCTTTTGTTTGGCAAAACCGATGCGTGGTTGGATATTAAGTTGGATACCCCTTTTTTGGGACCGAGCAACAAAGGGAGCCCCAATCGCCCACTGGCCATCAAAGCTCCCTTCATCGCGGCTCAAGGTGCCAAACTGTTACACCGCTTTCAATGCTTTATTGTAGTCCAAGATGAAATAGCGGACGGCAGTTTTGATCGCATTTTTGACCGAAAAATCCTTGGTGATCACCTTCCGGGTGATTTCGGCCGGGTTGTAGCCGTGGTTGGCGTCGCGGAGGGCCGTCATGCTGCCCATGGGCTTGGGCGTAATCACGTCGCTGGTGGCCGAAAACAATGATTCCAAGTAGTCGGCCCGCGATTCTTGCCAAGTGTAGCCCACATTTTTGGCCATGAAAATATCCACATCGATCTGTTGGGGGCCGACTACCTTGGCCGTCAAACTGGTGCTGAACACCACATTGGACATGTTGTTTTTCACCGCCTTGACCAGCAGCCGGGCCGTCTCGGAATTGGCCACCCGCTCCACTGTATAATTATAGTAAATCCCCTTGCGGTAAAAACCGTCGTTGAACAGGTTTTCACTGTCCAAGGTCAGTTGCATCCACGCATCCATGCCCTCGGGCATCAGCCACGTTTCCCGCGACTGGATGATGCCCCGCAGGGCATCGATCTCGCTTTTGTAGGCTTTGCCGTACACGTCAAAAAGAATTTTTTTCTTGAGCGCACCCGCCAATTGGGTTTTTTGGGCAGCGGGCAGGTTCGATTTCAGCAGGGCATCGTAGTCGGCTTTGCCAGCCGCCAAGGTGGTGTAGCCTTTGGCCGCCACGTTGGTCGCGGTTTGGGCCACTGCCGGGACGGTCTTGGCATTGGCAGTTCCGATTTTTTGCAATTCCCGCACCCCCGGGTTGATCGGGAGGGGCTGGGGGGCCAGCGAAGAAACGCCGGGCGTAACCATTTTCGGGGTAAAATCGCCCTCTTCGGTGTCGCGGGCTAGGGTACGGAACATCTTGAACAAATAACTGTCCACCATGCCAGTCACTGGCAAAAAGTAGGCAGACTGAAAATCTTTGACCGCCTTTTCGTCCTCGGGGCCATATTTGCCATCTTGTAAAATATAATAGCCCAATGTATTGAGCCACTCTTGCAATTTTTGCACTTCTTTTCCAGCAGATCCGAGCTTGAGCGTTTCCATTTGTTTGGGGTTTAGGAGCTTTCAAACCGAAAATTTAGATAATTTTACCAAAACAATCTCAAAGTGGGCAAAAGAATAATGATTGGGATCGGGTTGGCCTTGGCCACGCTGGTCATTTGGCAATACGAGCTTGTTAGCTATGGCTTGATGCAGGGCTATGGGCAGGCAAAGATTTTGTGGCAGGCCCGTCCGGTGGCCGAAGTGCTGGCCGATCCAGCCTACCCTGATTCGGTGAAAGCTAAGCTTCGGCTCATTGCCGAGATCAAGCAGTTTGCCCAGGACTCTATCGGGCTGAAACCCTCTGAAAATTACACCACTTTTTATGACCAAAAGGGCAAGGCGATTTTGTGGGTGCTCACGGCCTGCGAGCCGTTCCGGTTGGTGGAAAAGGAATGGGATTTTCCTCTGGTTGGCAGTTTTTCTTACAAAGGTTTTTTTGATCTGGAAAAGGCCAACGTTGAGGATACCCTGCTACGGGCGCAAGGCTACGACGTGAGCATTGGCCCGGTGGGTGGGTGGTCCACGCTGGGCTGGTTCAAGGATCCGGTGTTGTCCAATTTCCTCCGTCGCAAAGAGGGTAACCTAGCTAACTTGATTATCCATGAACTGACCCACGGCACTCTGTTTGTCAAAGACAGCCTGAGGTTCAACGAAAATCTTGCCAGCTTTGTGGGTGATCAAGGGGCGCGACTGTTCTTGCGCCACAAGTACGGGCCCGACTCGCCGCAACTGCATGAATACGAGGCCGATGAGCACGACGGAGCCGCCTTCACCCGTTATGTATTGCGGGCCACCCAAAGTTTAGATTCGCTCTACCAAAGTTTTCCCGAGGCAATGCCGGTCGCTGACAAGCATGCGCGTAAAACTGCCCAGATCAAGACCATCACGGCCAATTTGGACACGGTGTCTTTTCTGGGGAACCGCTACCGGGGCTATTTTGCCGATTTTACGCCCAACAACAATTTTTTTATGGGGTTTGTCCGCTACGAATCGCGGCAAAACAGCTTTGAAACGGAGTTTGACCAAGCATTTGACCGAGATTTTAAACAATACTGGGCCTATCTCAAAACGAAATACAAGTCGCTCTAGCCATCAGTTAACCCAGCAGTTCGGACAGTTCCAGCCATTTGCTGGTTTTCTGGTCAATGCTGGCATTCAATTGGCCGATCCTCGTGCTCCATTCGTGTAACTGCTGGTGGTTGTCCGAGCCACGGTTCAGCAATTCCTCCAGTTGGGTTTTCTCCAGTTCCAGTTGGGGAATTTCCCGATCCAGTTGTTCGTATTCTTGTTTTTCTTTGAAGGAGGGCCGTTTCTTGGGGGCACTGGCCAACGGGGGCGGCACGCTGGCCGGTTTCTCGGGCGCGCGCACGGCCACATTGCGGCCAATGGCCCCGGCATCGCCCTGCTCCTGGAGCCATTCTTTGTAGTCCGAATAATTGCCGGGGAAATCGCGGATTTGACCTTCGCCCTCAAAAACAAACAGGTGGTCCACCAGCCGATCCATAAAATAGCGGTCGTGCGATACGATGAGCAGGCAGCCAGGAAAACTTTCCAAAAACTCCTCCAAGATGTTGAGCGTAATGATGTCCAGATCGTTGGTCGGTTCATCAAGGATCAAAAAATTGGGATTTTTGATCACCACGCGCAAGAGTTGGAGGCGGCGTTTTTCCCCCCCGCTCAGCTTGCTCACGTAGGTGTATTGCACCCGGGGCGGGAACATGAAATAGGTGAGCAACTGGGAGGCCGAGATGGTCTCGCCGGTGCCAGTGGTGATCACTTCGGCAATTTCTTTGACCACTTCGATCACCCGTTTGTCTTCGGGCAAGTTGAGTTCTTGCTGGGTGTAGTAGCCGAACACTACGGTGCCGCCCGTTTCCAAACTGCCCTTGTCTGGGGTGATCTTGCCCGTCAGCATGTCCAAAAAAGTGGATTTGCCCACGCCATTTTTGCCAATGATACCGATCCGGTCGCGGTGTTTGAAAGTATAGGTGAAATCTTTGACCACTTCCAATGCCCCAAAGGCTTTGTGCATTCCTTCCACCTCAATGATTTTGCCTCCGAGCCGGGCCATGCCCACATTCAGTTCCAAGTTTCCTTGGGCGGTTTTGCCCGCCGCTTTTTCTTTTACCTCCTCAAACGCATCGACGCGGTATTTGGCCTTGGTGCCCCGGGCCTTGGGCTGGCGGCGGATCCAGTCCAGTTCTTTGCGCATCAGGTTGCGGGCTTTGTCCACTTCGGCGGCTTGCTGCAGGGCGCGTTCTTCTTTTTTCTCCAAAAAGTAACCATAATTGCCATTGTAGCGGTACAATTGGCCATCCTCCAGTTCAACGATGATATTGGTAACCCGATCCAAAAAGTAGCGGTCGTGGGTGACGAGCAGCAGTGAGCGGTTGTTGGCGGCCAACAGCCCCTCCAACCACTCAATGGTGTCCAGGTCCAAGTGGTTGGTCGGTTCGTCAAGGATCATCAGATCCGGCTCTTGGAGCAGCAGTTTGGCCAGGGCGATGCGTTTCTTCTGCCCGCCCGACATCACGGCCACGGGACGTTCTACGTCGTCGATGCCCAGTTTGCTCAACACCTCCTTGATTTTATGCTCCAATGCCCAGGCGTTTTGCTCATCCATGCGCGAGAGGGCCTTTTCCATCAATTTGTCATTATCGGGGTGCAGCAGGGCGTGCTCAAAAGCTTTCACCGCCGCAATCTGTTCATTTTCGGTGTCAAAAATGGCTTGCCACACGGTGGAGCCGGGGGCGAATTGGGGGTTTTGGTCCAAATAGCCAATGGCCACGCCCCGCCGCACAGATACTGAACCGGCATCGGGGGTAACTACCCCGGCCAACACGTTGAGCAAGGTGGTCTTGCCCGATCCGTTGACCCCAACAATGGCGATTTTTTCACCTTGGCTAATGCCCAGCGACACATTTTTGAAAAGCCAGCGGTCACTGTCAAAAGTCTTGGAAACGGAGTCGGCAGAAAGAAGATTCATAACTTATGATACTAAAATTGATATAATTTAGACAAATACCAAGGCTTATTTTGTTGATTTACAGCAAGTTGGTTTTCAAATGGCTGGAAAACCAATGTTGTTTAGGGGCAAAAACAGTTTGGGAAACGCAGGGCAAAGGTAGGCCAAAAGCAGCAATACCCATGCGCCCCGGCCGCCTTTGCCAGAGCGAGGCATCGGCCGGCCCCCAAAGCGCTGGGCGCGGTTGGGGCCCATCGGTGCCCCTGAGATCGTTGGTAGTGCCAGTGGGGTAGCGATCATGGGCATTTTGGGCCCAGCCATTCTGCCAAGGCCCCGATCCCCAATTTTTGCCTTACTTTACGGCTTTCTAAAGCACTCCCAATGATGAACCGATTCTTCTACCCACTCACCGGTGCCCTGCTGATGGGGCTGGTGGCTGGCTGTGCCAAGCAGCCCGCCAAATCGCTGGAGGGCGATCTGCAAACGGATGTCACCCGGATTATCCGCGCCTTGGCCGCTGACGAGCTGCGGGGCCGGCGCACATTCTCGCCCGAAATTGACAAAGCGGCCGACTTTATTGCCCAAGAATTTGAAACGATTGGCTTGGCCAAAATGCCCGGCCAAACTACTTTTTTCCAAGAATTTGTGGGAACCCAATTTAAAATAGTCGCTTCGTCGCTCACGGTGAACGGCGGAGTGGTGGCCCCCGAAAACTTTTTTTACCTCGCTGAGCAGGCCCAAGTGGCGCTCAGTTTGGCCAATGCCAAGTTTTTTGTGCTGGCCAAAGGCGACAACTTCCGCAACAAGTTGGGCTATTTTCAACAAACGGCTTCCACCGACAAAGTCAACGTGATTTTGGTGCATCCGGAGCATAAAGCCAATTTTGGCCGTTATCGGGGTTTTATGACCAATGAGCCGCCCGTAAAGCTCACGCTCGAGAAATCTCCCGTTTTTGTCTATGTGCTGGCCGAAACGGAACCCACTGCATTGGCAGGGGCGGCGACCTTTGCCAAAACTGAACTCAAAATGAAAAACGTGGTTGGTTACCTGCCCGGTAAATCGCGCAAAACGGAGTTGGTGATTTTTGGGGCCCACTATGACCACATCGGCATCCTGAAATCGGTCAATGGCGATTCCATTGCCAATGGGGCCGACGATGATGCCTCGGGCACTACGGCCGTGCTGGCCTTGGCCAAACATTTCAAGCAGCAGGGCACCAATGAGCGCAGCCTCCTTTTTGTGACTTTTACGGGCGAAGAGTTGGGGATGTATGGCTCACAGTACTTCTCCAAACAACAGGACCCCGCCAAGGTGGTGGCCATGTTCAACATAGAAATGGTGGGCAAACCGTCCAAATTTGGCCCGGGCGCAGCATTCATCACTGGCTACGAACGCTCAGACTTTGGCCAGATCCTCCAAAAAAACTTACAGGGAACCGATTTTGTGTTCCATCCCGATCCGTATCCCGATCTCCGGCTGTTTTACCGCTCCGATAATGCCACGCTGGCCCGGCAGGGGGTGCCCGCCCATACCATTTCCTCCGATGAAATCGACAAGGACAAACTCTACCACAGCGTGGACGACGAAGTGGAGTCACTGGACTTGGCCAACTTGGCCCGCATCATCAAAGCCATTGCCAAGAGTGCTGGGAGCATCGTGGCGGGCCAAGACACCCCCACTCGGGTGAGCATAAGCAAGGGGGAATAGGGCGGTAGAATGTTGCAATAGGTCGGTCATCTCGGGGGTCGGTCGGCCAAGTGTCAAGGTCAGCCCTGAAGTCGTTGACGAGTTCTGGGACAAATTGCAGTTGAATAGTCGGCCAAGTGTCAAGATCAGCCCTGAATGGGCAATAGCTGCCAGCCAAGGGCATGGCCCCAGAAATTTCCAGCCGTTTGACCAACGCCCTGAAGGGGCAATAGCTGCCAGCCAAGGGCGTGGCCCTTGGCTGCTTGGCCCCACCAGTGCCCAGCCCCGAAGGGGCGTCATATGCTGTTCCATAGTAGGCAAAAATATTGGCCCACAAAATTGGGTTCCCCCAAGCTGGGCATCCCCGGGCCGAAGGCTACAAAGCCCGGTTGGCAATAACTTGTGCTTGGGCTTGAGGGAAGGCCGATGGGGATTGGGCATCATTTGGGCAATCGACTGGATTACCTGGCGCAGTTCGGCCAGCCCTCCAATCAGCCCTGCCCAAAGCAAAAACTGCTGTCCCAATCAAGGGGCAGCAGTTTTTGCTAGGGTTAGGTGAAAGTAAAAGTGGAATTAAAAATGATACAAGGCCCCAAAGCTCAAGCCAATCCAGTGGGGAGTTGCCCCCAGCTTGTCGGTGCGATACACTGATTGCAACGCCCGGTTGTAGTTCACGTCCGCATAGAGCCCCCATTTGGGCGTAAAAGTATAGCCCAGGCCCGCACTGCCCATGGCACTGAAATGGAATGGGCGATAGGTGCCCAGATCATAGCTGACAAATACCTGTTCTTGTGAGGTCAGACTGCTTTGAACCAATACATTGCCCAACAGGCCGGCCGAGGCGCGATAGTTGAGGCCGGGCCGGCTTGAGCCCACCCCCACCCGCAAGGGCACCGACACATAGCTGGTGCGGCTGGTGAGTGTGTTGTCAATGAGGTTGGTCCTGGAAACTGCATTGTCCGAAATGGTCTGGGTAATGACGGTAGAAGCCCGGAACTGGTTGGCGGTGTAAATCAACCCGGTGCTCACCGACCAGTGCTTGCCCAATTTTCGGCCAAAATCCAGCCCGAAACCCACCGTGGAACCATCGATCAGTTGCTCGTTCAGTTCACCGAGTTGGGTGCTGCCAAAGGAAGCATCACCCGCTCGCAGACTGGTCGCATAGACAGAGGGCACGGTCGAGTTGATACCGGAGAAATTGGGCCGGTAGGCATTGTAGGTGACACCGGCACCCATCCACCATTGATGAGTGGGCACATCCTTTTCCATAGGTTGGACAACGGTGACCTGCTGAGGGTTCAGACTAACCAGTGGGAATGTATTTTTAAGGTCAATATTCAGTGGGCGCACTTCGGCGAGCAGTAGCGGGGTAGCCCTTTGCGCATCGGTTGCCTGGCGATTGAGCAGCACGGGCTCACTTTGGCCGAGCACAGCAGGGGCGCCCCCGGTCTGTCCCGTGCTTTTTTTGTCTAGGCCATTGCGGTAGCCTTTTTCTCTATTGAGTTCCTTGGGCAAACCATTGGCCCGCTCCCGCCGGCGGGAAGGCACATCCACTTTCGGGTTGGTGGCCTCGGTTGGCTGGAGGGCTTCAGGATTCAGGCCATTGTCGGTCACTGGCCCCAAAGTTTTGGCCGATTGTTGATCGCCCAATGCTGAATCTTTAGGGGGCAGTGTATTTAAAGTAGAAGTGTTTTCTTTAGGGATAGTGTTATGTTTGACAGTATCGGTAGTTAGACTGGTAAATTTGGGGGCCAAGTAGACCAATGAACCCATCAGGAGCATGGCCGCCACGGCCACTTTGCCCCAGCGGACATACAATGGCCGCCGGGTGTCCTCCTTGCCCAATTGGCTGGCAATCCCTTGCCAAACCTTGGGAAGGGGTGCTAGTTCGGCCTCCGCAAACGCAGCTTTGAAGTGGTCTTCAAAACTCTTATCACTGTCTTTCATACACTTTGTCCTCGTCTTTTGCAATCATTTTCTGCAACAACACCTTGGCGCGCGCATACTGTGATTTAGATGTTCCCTCCGAAATGCTCAACATTTCGGCAATCTCGTGATGCTTGAAGCCCTCAATGGCGTACAAGTTAAAAATGGCTTGGTAACCTGCGGGGAGCTGTTGGATAAAAGCCAACAATTCCTGAAAATTATAAGCAGTAAGGGTAAATTCTTCCGATGGCTCGTCACGCATTACGCTCACATCGTCCATGTGCATTTTATCAAAAAACTTTCGGTTCTGCTTCAGTGAAGTATTGATCACAATCCGCTTCACCCAGTATTCCAAAGTTGACCCAGCTTTGAACTCCACAATGTTTTGAAAGACCTTGACGAAGGCTTCTTGCAAAATATCTTCAGCTTCAAAAGTGGTTTTTGAATAGCGCAAAGCAATCACGAACATTTTTTTGTAAAAACGTTCATAAAGTTGACGTTGGGCTTTTCGATCCCCTGAAGTACAAAGGGCGACCAGCTTATCTTCGTTGTACGTTGGTTGCGTGAATAGCTGCATCGCTTACCGGAAGAGTGGCTGTTCAATGAATAGACCCGCTAAAGCCAAAAATGGTTGCATGGGGTAACCGGATTATTTTAAACAAGAAATCAAAGTTACTCAATATTCAATTCAAAAACGATGGAGCGCACCTTTTCGCTTGTGACAGTGCTAAATGGTGCTACCTTTGCATAAAGACGTTGATCAGTTATTAAAACCATACGCTACACATGAAAAAATTCAATTGGTTTTTCTTGGGCTTTTTGTTGCTGCCGTTTGGCCAACTGGCGGCCCAATCCAACGTGAACGTTGGCGTTTACATTGGCCCATCCACTACTTGGATGCGCACTGATACGCGGGGTGTCCGGGCTGACGGCGCGGTCATCGGCATGGATTGGGGCCTGATGGTCGATTACATGTTCAATGACCGCTACGTTTTCCACACCGGCATCAATGTGAGCCACCGGGGCGGGAAATTGGTCTATGCCGACGGCCTGACCTTTCGCACTCTGCCCGGCGATGTGTACGGGCCCAACAGCACCGTTACCTACAACATGCAATGGATTGAAGTGCCCACCCAGATGCGTTTGAGGATTACCCAAGGCACCGGCAAGGTGATACCCTTTGTCCAGTTCGGTTTCAATACGGGCTTCCGCATAGGCGGGCGGACCAGTGTCAGCGGCCCGCGCACCCTCTCCCGGGAACGGGTGAGCAAGGATCTGAACGTTTTTTCCTTTGGCTTAGTCGCTGGTGGTGGCATTGAGTACGAACTCAACGAAACCAATCGCTTGTTGGTGGCCATCCTGTTCAACAACGGCTTCACCGACAACATTAACCGGCACGAACAGTCGGCGATCATGGGACGGGTGGCCCAAAATTATCTCAACCTGCGCGTGGGGTTCTTCTTTTAACCCTGTCCGTTGGGCCAATCACAAAGAGGCAGCCCCAGCTGGCCTCTTTTTTTAGTGGTTGGCCAGCGCGCGGTACGCCCGCTGCCATTCCCAGTGCCCCTTGGCGGCCAAGCCCAACAAAATGCCATACACAACCGTCGTGGCAATCAGGTCCTTGTAAAAATAAACCCCGCAGGCCAGCACATTGACGGCCATCCAAATAAGCCAGTTTTCCTTTTGTTTGCGGGCTAGCATCCACTGGGCCACCATGCTGAAAGCCGCTACGGCCGAGTCCCAGTAGGGGAGGGCGGCATCGGTGAACTGGCCAAACACAGTGCCCAGCCCGAGCGTGCCCAACGCCCCCAGGCCCAGCAGGAGGCCCAGTTCACCCGGCTGGGTGGCCCGGACGGGCAAAGCGCGCCGCTGACCGCCCCCAAACTGCCAATGGTAAAATCCATAGCCACTGCTTGCCAAAAAAAATAGGTTGAGCAGCACATCCGCGTACAGTTTGACCACAAAAAAGACGTAGAGGTAACACACGATGCCCGCTGCGTTCACCACCCAGCCCCAAATGCTTTGTTTGGTGTTGAGCCAAATGCCCCAAACGGTGAGGATAGCACCGGCCAGTTCCACCGGGTTGGCCACAAAATAGTCGAGGATCGATTTCATGGCCACAAAGATAAGCTCCCCAGCCTCGGGGCAATGTGGCCGCTGTGTTTACCACTACTGAAGTAGCGTCAGCGGGCCACGGTCAACTTTATCCGATACTGCCAGGCTTTGTGGCTTATGGTTTCCCTTTGGCCGCCAACAGCGTATTGCGGAGCAGGGAGGCCACCGTCATCAGCCCGACCCCGCCGGGCACCGGCGTGATAAAACTGCAATGAGGAGCGACTGACTCAAAGTCCACGTCCCCCTTGAGGGCAAAGCCCGATTTTTTGCTGGCATCGGGCACGCGAGTAGTGCCCACATCGATCACCACTGCGCCGGGCTTCACCATGTCGGCCATGACGAACCCCGGCCGGCCCAGGGCCGCGATCAAAATATCGGCCCGGAGAGTCTCCTCCCGCAAGTTGCGGGTGCGGCTGTGGGTGAGCGTGACGGTACAGTTGCCGGGGTAGGCATTGCGAGCCATCAATATGCTCAGAGGCAGCCCCACGATATTGCTCCGGCCCACTACCACGCAGTGTTTGCCACTGGTCTCGATCCGGTAGTGCGCCAGCAATTGCAAGATGCCAAACGGGGTGGCGGGCAGGTAACTGGGCGCATTGAGCACCATTTTGCCCACATTGACCGGGTGAAACCCGTCCACATCCTTGCGCGGATCAATGGCGAAGACGATTTTTTCGGCAGAAATATGCTTGGGCAGCGGCAGTTGGACAATGAACCCATCAATCTCCTGGTCTTGGTTCAGTTGCTCCACCACCGACAGCAGCTCAGCTTCGCTCACTGTATCGGGATAGCGCAACAGCGTGGACCGGAAGCCCACCTCTTCGCAAGACCGGACCTTGCTCCCCACATAGGTTTCGCTGGCCCCGTCGTTGCCCACCAATACGGCGGCCAAGTGGGGAACTTTGCCGCCCTGGGCCAGAATCTGGGCG
>JAYUVL010000022.1:0-2333 GCA_043754075.1 Cytophagales bacterium
GGGGCATATTCGGTGATGGGGATCTGCCGGGACAGGGCCACGGCCATTGCCACACCTTGGGCCCGCCCCAATTTGAGCATCGATTGGATGTTTTTGCCAAAAAAAGGTGCCTCAAGGGCCATCTCATCTGGACTGAACTCCTCCACAATCTGACTGATCCGCTCAAAAATCTTGGCCAATTTCAGGGCCTGCCCTTCATATTTGCTCAAGTGGATGACCCCATATTGGAGCACTACAATCTGCTTGCCCAGCAGGCGGATCAGGCCATAGCCCGTGACAGTGGTGCCAGGATCAACGCCCAAGATAATGCGCTCGGGCTGGGGGGCGGGTTTCAATACGTTGGGGAAGGGATCCATATTGGGCAATTAAAGACCAGAGGTGTGGGCGGTTCTTCGTGGCCGCTCACAAAGATCGGGAAAATCCGGCGTAGCATACACGCTATCCGGGCAATCTTGCTATAAATTTGCAATGAACAACAATCGCATCCCTCCTTTGACCATGAAAAAAAGTGCGTTTCTATTTGGTTTGGTTGCCCTAGGGTTGGTGATCAATGCCTGTGAAGGTCAAAAAGCGCCTTCGGGCAAAGATTTTTTGGTAACTATCAAGACCAAACACGGGGAAATCCATGCCCTCCTTTATGATGAAACCCCAAAGCACAAGGAGAATTTCATCAAATTGACCAAGCAAGGCTTTTATAATGACTTGCTCTTCCACCGGGTGATTGCAGATTTTATGGTGCAGGGAGGTGACCCCACTTCCAAAAATGCCCCAGCGGGCACCCCACTGGGCAATACTGGGCCAGGCTACACGCTCCCGGCGGAAATCGTGCCCCAATATTACCACCATCGGGGGGCCATTGCGGCGGCCCGCAAACCGGATCAGGTCAACCCCAACAAAGAATCTGACGGCAGCCAATTTTACATTGTGCAGGGCAAGAAATACACCGAGGCCGAGCTGCGCGATCCGCAATTGCGCATCAACGTCCAGAAGTTGTACGAGCTGTTCCTCAAACTGGTGCAGCAACCCGACCAACAAGCCATGATGGCCCAATATGCCCAAGTCCAAAACACGGGGGACCAGCAGGCGATGGTCGATTTTATTCTAAAGCAAAAAGATTTGTGCGAAGCCACCTACCAAGTGGATCTTGACCTCCCCATCTCGGAGGCCCAAGTGAAAACCTACACCACCGAGGGCGGCATTCCATTTCTCGATGGTGGCTACACCGTTTTTGGCCGGATCCTCGACGGGTTTGAAGTGCTGGACAAAATCGCCGCCGAACCGGGAGATGGGATGAACCGGCCCCTCCAAGATTTGAAAATGACGGTAACAGTAGCTGAAGTTTCCAAAAAGGAAATTAACAAACGGTTCAATTATGTGTACCCAACTGCCCCGGCCAAGGCAAAGTAAACTTGGGGACTTTTTGATTTCTCTGTTTAGTTATCGTGCATGAACAAAAAAAAGATTATCAATGACCCAGTTCATGGTTTTTTGACCATTCCCAGCGAGCTGATTTTTGATCTCATCAATCATCCCTATTTTCAACGGTTGCGCCGGATCAAGCAGTTGGGCCTCACCGAACAAGTGTACCCGGGAGCCATTCATACACGCTTTCACCACGCGCTCGGGGCCATGCACCTCATGGGCTTGGCTCTCAACACCTTACGGGGCAAAGGCCATTATATTTGGGAGGCCGAATATGAGGCCGCCTTGATCGCCATTTTGCTCCACGATCTGGGGCATGGCCCTTTTTCTCACGCGCTGGAGGCCAGTTTGCTCACTGGCATTGACCACGAAGCGGTATCGCTCCTGCTCATGGAACGGCTCAATGGTCAATTTGGGGGCTCGCTCAACTTGGCCATTGAAATGTTCCGGGGCACTTACCCGCGCAAGTTTTTTCATCAGCTCATCTCGAGCCAACTGGACATGGATCGGCTTGATTATTTGCAGCGCGACAGTTTTTTTACCGGAGTGCAGGAAGGAACCATTAGCCCCGATCGCATCATCGCCATGCTTGATGTACAGGATGACCGGATAGTAGTACAAGCCAAAGGAATTTATAGTATCGAAAACTTTCTAGTGTCGCGCCGGCTCATGTACTGGCAGGTGTACCTGCACAAAACCACCGTTAGCACGGAGCAAATGCTGATCCAAGTGATTCGCCGGGCCAAGCAGTTGCACCAGGGCGGGCAACCCGTGTTCACCACCCCAGCGTTGTCCATCTTTTTTGACAATCAAGTAACTTGGGAAGTATTTTACCAAACGCCCGCGTACCAAGAGGCGTTTGCCCAATTGGACGATTACGACATTTGGGGCAGCCTCAAGTTCTGGGTCAG
>JAYUVL010000023.1:0-3444 GCA_043754075.1 Cytophagales bacterium
CTTCATTGGTGCCCCCACTTAGGAACACAGGGGTCACGGGGGATACCGTGTTGCCAATGTTAAGGCCGCGCTCGCGGAGACCATTTTGGAGGCTATTGACCACTTCCCAGAGCTTAGTGCGCAATTGTGGCTGGGTGCGGAGCAGTTCCAGCCGTTTTATGTTGCCCACCACGATGGGCATGGGCAGGGTTTTGGCATAAATCTGGGAACGGGTATTGTATCGCAAATAGTTGATCACATATTCTTCACCCGCGATAAAGCCGCCAATGCTGGCCATTGATTTGGCAAAAGTGGAAAAGAACAAATCCACCTTGTCCATGCAGTTCAGGTGTTCGGGAGTGCCGATCCCCGTTTTGCCCATTGTGCCAAAGCCGTGGGCGTCGTCCACCAGGAGGCGAAAATTGTATTTGTCTTTCAGGGCAGCAATTTCATCGATCTTGCCAATGTCGCCCAGCATCCCAAAAACCCCCTCGGTGATCACCAGTAGGCCACCGCCAGTTTGCTCGGCCAGTTTGGTGGCCCGCTGCAATTGCTTTTCACAGTCGGCAATGTCATTGTGGTGAAACTTGAACCGCTTGCCGATGTGCATCCGCAAACCGTCAATAATGCAGGCGTGACATTCCGAATCATAGACCACCACATCGCGGCGGTCGAGCAGGGCGTCGATGATGGACATGATGCCCTGGTACCCATAATTGAGCACCATGGTATCTTGCTTGCCGGTAAAGTCGGACAGTTGGCGCTCAAACTCCTCGATGATATTGGAGTTGCCTGACATCATGCGCGCACCCATTGGGTAGGCCAAGCCATATTGAGCACTGGCTTCGGCATCTACCTTGCGCACTTCGGGGTGATTGGCCAACCCCAAGTAATTGTTCAGGCTCCAGGTCAACACTTCACGGCCACGAAACATCATGCGGGGCGCAATCTCACCTTCCAATTTGGGAAACATAAAATAACCGTGGCCAACGGAGGCATGTTTTCCCAAAGGGCCTTTGTCCTGATGCAGTTTTTTAAATATATCCACCTTGAAAAAGTTTTTATTGATAGAAGAAAGAAATCTATTTGTAAAAAAGCCCACTAAGTTAAGGGATTGTTTCCATTTCTGCGATTAATAGTGGCGGTTTTTGCGAAAACAACGGGCAGGCCCTGGGTCTCATTTTGGCTCAAGCCAATTGACCAATACAGGACTTTACCATGAAATAGCATTAAAATTTGTAATTTTCGCCATAAAAAACGCTACTTTTGATTTTTTCTTAAACTTAACTGAGTAATCGAGTTGAGTTTTATAATATCGATGGTGAGCCAATGGGCTTTGTTGCTCTTATTTACAACCAGAGGATTTTAACGCATCACCAAACGGTTTTGTCCTGAATCTTTGTTTGCGGAGTTGCCCTGCTTTTGCGCCAAGCTCAACTGTTATTTTTTTACTGGGAAATTCTACCTAGTAGAACCAACCACGCCACCGCAGCACACGGAAACATTTTCTGCTCAACCACCTTTACCTGATTGGGGAAATGGGTAGTTTGGGGTAGGGGATGATCGATTCGAGCAGTAAGGCCACACTGTCTTTTACAAAAATGGCCACAATGATGACGATAGTGCCCGAAATGATGCCCACAGCGAGGTTGTTCTTGCGGATTTCCTCAAATTCATTCACTTTGGTAAGCGACATGAACAAGTACAGCCCCGATAAGTTGGTGACCAGGGCCATCACCATGCTGATCAGCAAGAACAGGAGGACATACTGGATGACATCGAGCACCACTTCCTGCGAGGCTGCGCCGCTGGTGTTCAGTACCCGCACCATGCTGAGGATGGGCTGGATAGTGGCCGAGATGATCAGCCCCACCGAAAACAGGATGGCGGCCGTGAGAATGGCGTAAGCTGTGTTGTTCTGCTCAATGTGGAACCGGGACTGGATAAACCGGCTGACTACCAAATAAGAAACATATAGAATAAATACCCCAATCACCAAGGAGAGGGAGAGTTCTAGCAGGGCCAGGAAAAAGAGTTTGGTGTTCAAGGGAACAGGTGATGGATTGATAAAGCCAAAAATAAAAAAGTTTCGGGAGTTTGTCCCGAAACTTTTAATTGTTCGTATCAATCAACCTGCTATTTACCTCCTTTACCGTCTTTGATTGGCTCGGGCGTATTGTCGTTGGGTTGTATTTCTTCTTCTTCCAACAATTTGAAATCCTTCAAATTTTTCAGTTCCACCTCAGTGGCATCTTTCAATGAACTGCGTAAGGAAACCATGAAAGCTTGCTTGGCCAATTCGGTATTGGCCATCTTTTTGGCCGCCATTCCCAACAAAAAGTTCAACTCGGCTATTGTGGCCCCGTCATAGCGGATCAGCAAAGCTTTTTGGACGAGTTCAATGGTTTCTTTGAACATCCCCTTGCGATAGAGCGCAATGGCTTTGTTGAGGTTCGACTTGGCATCGTCGGATTTGATGGCCAAAGCTTTGTCGCTAGTGGCAATGGCTTCGTCCAAGCGGTTGGCTGCCAATTCCAATTCGGCAATCTGAATGTAGAGTGGCAGTTTTTTGAGTGGATCAACCGAACTGGCCACCGCATTCCCCAGACTGGAAATGGCCGCCGATTGGTCCGAGGTGCGCTTGGAGATTTGCACCATCAGCACGTGGGCCGAGGGGAAATCTTTCTCAATTTTGATGGCCCGCTCAGCATAGCTCTTGGCCAAATCATTCTCGTAGAATTTGAAATAGGCCAACCCAACATTGGAAGCATACTTGGCACTAAAGCGCTCTAAGCGTGCTTTGAAAGGGCCATAGTTGGCTTTTTCCCAAGCTAACTTGGCCTTGTCGTATTGTTCCATGTGGAAGTAGGCATAGCCCAGTTCAAAATAATATTTAGCACTGATCTCAGGCTTGGCGGCTTTTATTTTTTCCTCAACGGCAATGACAGCATTGGCAGCATCGTCATAGCGGGACAACTTGTTGCTTATCTTGGCGTAGTAGTACATCACCATTTCATTGTTTGGGGCCACCTCTTTGGCTTCCTTCACTTTGACCAACGCCTCCTCAAAGTTTGCATCTTTGAGATACTTGTTCATCACGAAGAGTTTATAGCTCACTTTGCGGGTGGCATCGTCTTCGTACTTGAAAGCTTGATCATAATAAGACGATGCCCGATCAAAGTCACCCTTGGACTTGTAGATCTGGGCCATCATGGTGTAGGCAGGGGCAAAATCGTCCTTGGCTTTGATCGCATTGTTCAAAGTGGAGAGCGCGGCGTCAGTGCGCTTCAACTGAAACTCCGACTGGGCCTTGGCATAAAGGTACTTATAGTTATTTGGTTCTTTTTGTAAAGCACGGGTAAACTCCATCACTGCCTTTTCGTGTTGGCCAGAACGGCGAAGGTTTTCGCCATCCACGTAGTAGGACAATCCATCTTGGGCAAATACTTTATGCTGAGCACCCAA
>JAYUVL010000024.1:0-9032 GCA_043754075.1 Cytophagales bacterium
TTTTTCAGTATAATTTGTTTTTGTTGACTTAAACATTGGCGCTTTCCTTTGTTTTGATGGGGGTTGATCCCTGCAAGGCGGGTTGGGCCAAGGCTTCAATGGCCCACGTTTACGTTTGGATTGATGTTACACTTTGAACCATTCAACCAGTAAGTGGCGAGTTTGCCATTTGGTAAAACGCAGTAAAACAGCAGCATCTCTAAAGCATGGACAGTTCACTTGACCCCACCATCAGCATATTGATCGCTGACGATCACCCTGTGATGCGATTGGGAATCAGCCACTTGATCCAAACCCAGCCAGGAATGGAAGTAGTTGGGGCGGTAGGTGACGGAGCCGAAGCTTTGGAACTGATTGCCCGGCTAAAGCCCCAATTGCTGATTCTGGATGTTGACATGCCCGAGATGAATGGCCTCCAACTGATTCAACAGCTCCGCAGTGAGCAGTCGGACATGAAGATCATCATCTTCACCGCCCACCACGATGAACAGATCTTCAATGCCGCCGCTTCGGCAGGCATACCGGGGTTTATCTCCAAAGAAAACGTGTTCACTGATTTGGTGGAAGGGATCCACCAAGTGATGGCGGGGCAAAACTATTTTAGCCCGGTATTCTCCCATTATTTACTGAGCCGTGGCCAAGCAAACGGTGATCGGCAACGACAGCTTACCGAAAAAGAGGCGGTGGAGCATTTGTTGACCCCGGTGGAAAGGCGCGTCATTCGCTTGGTTGCCGAGAGCAAGACCAGCCAAGACATTGCCGAACTGCTCTTCATCAGTGGTAAAACTGTGGAAAACCACCGGACCAACATTTGCCGCAAATTGAATTTGCGCGGCAAAAACAGCCTGCTGAAGTTTGCCCTAGAAAACAAGCACCTCTGGAGCGAGCGCAAATAAGCCTGCCCAGCGGCCATCTTCCCTTGCTTTTACTTACCCCAAAAGAAAAGGCCGGCTCCCCAATGCCCGCGCAGGCTGGCCCATTGTCCACCCGGATGATGGTGGGACCGCCAACCTTAAACCCGCTAATGTGCTGTGTTGAACCGCCGCCGCCCCGGTGTTTGGGCTACGCGGGGTACTAGGTGCGTTTGTCAAAGCCCCAGTTCAGTTTTTGGCGCAACGTGCTCAAAAAATTTTCACCCTCGATCTGGATCAGCCGGGTGGAGAAATCGCACTTTTGGGCCGAGAGCTTCACTTTGCCATCGGCAATATGGGAGCGGGAATCGAGCGAAATGAGGTAGTCGTCGTTGCGGCCTTCCACCTCGAAGCTCAGCACCCCCGAATCAGAAATGATCAGCGGGCGCACGTTGAGGTTGTGCGGGCTTATGGGTGACAGGATGAAATTTTGGGAATGGGGCAGCACCACCGGCCCGCCCACACTGATGGAGTAGGCCGTGGAGCCGGTTGGTGTGGCAATGATCAGGCCGTCGGCCCAATAAGAGTTGAGGTAGTCGCCGTCCAAGTAAGTGTGCACCACTATCATCGAGGCGCTGTCGCGCTTGCTGATGGTGATTTCGTTCAAGGCAAAGTTGAACTCCCCGAAGAGATCGGCGGTGCTGTTGAGTTGGATCATGGTCCGTTCATCGATTTCGTATTGCCCTTTCATCACGGCCTCAATGCTCTGGGCAATTTTTTCTTTGGACACATTGGCCAAAAAACCCAGACGGCCCAAATTGATGCCCAAAATGGGAATTCCAGTGTCGCGCACCAAGGTAACGGCCTCCAGCAAAGTACCATCGCCGCCCACGCTCACCATGAGGTCGGTGTCGGCCAGTTCTCGGTGGGAGCTGAAGGTAAACTCATGGGGCACTTGAACCCCCAATTCTTGCAAAAAATTTTGTAGCGGGTTGGACAGCCGGACACTGGCTCCATGCCGCTGCAATTCCTCAAAAATTTTCTTTACAAAAGGGAGCTTGGCGACGTCAAAAGGGCGGCTGTGGATCGCAACTTTCATGCAGGGTGGTCAGTGCCAAATTGGCGTTTAGTGGGTTTAGCATTATTGGGTGGCAAGATCAGATGTCCAAGTAGCGCAGCAACATCCCCAAGCGATCTTTGTCATTATCTACCATTTCCATTTCCTGAAACTTGGCAATGACCCGGTAGTTGTAACGTTCCAGGGTGGCAATCACCCGGCTCAGATCCATCACATTAAGTTTGAGCGTTACTTTGATGCGCGTCGGGTCATAGGCATCTTGTTCTAGGTAACTGCTCAGGATTTTGGCTTGGTTAGACTCCACCAACCGGCTGATCTCTGCCATGGAATAATCGTAGTCACGCATGGACAATACAATGATGCCACCGGGGTTTTGGGTGGCATAGGTGCGGGCCAAGGCAGTCACGGTGTCCTTGATGGTGATTGCGCCCTTGAACTTGCCCAGATCGTCCACCACGGCCACGATTTGCAGCGCATTTTGGTGGGCTTCTTTGATTACGTCGTAAAAATGTTGGTTTTCATTGACAAAATTATCTTTGTAGTCAAGCTGAAAACTGCTGATTGGCGCATCGGGCTGATTGGAATCGTACAGTACGTCTTCGCTGACGATGCCCAAGTAATGGCCACCATCCACCACGGCCAACTGGTGCACCCGGAACTCGTTCATCCAGTTGAGGGCCTTATGAACGGGATCCGTGGGCCGCAGGGGCGGGACCATCGGATTGATAAATTCTTGTGCTGTCATCCCAAGTGCTTCGTTTTCAGATACATTAAAAGTACCGTATGCCATAAATGCAGGTGTTGGCTGGTCTATCCGTTTGGCAGGTTTGGGCTGTTGGGCGGCAGTAATTCATTCAGTTTGGCAGGGAGACTGGTGCCCTGCCCCACCTTTAATAGCACTGCAAGAAATTGGCCACATATTGGTTAAACACTTCGGGATGCTCCATCATGGGTGCGTGGCCACACTTATCGATGAACCGCAGCTCGGAATTGGGCAGCAAATGGGCGAATTCGTGGGCCACCAATGGCGGCGTGATCGTGTCGTTCAGTCCCCACACCAGCAGGGTTGGCTGCTGAACATTGGGCAAGTCCTTGGCCAGGTTGTTGCGCTGGGCCGATTTGGCCAAGGCCACCATGCGCATACATTTGGGAATGCTTTTGGTCACTTCAAACACTTCGTCGATCAGTTCGGCGGTGGCAATGGTGGGGTCATAAAAAGTGTATTGAACCCGCCCCCGGATAAAATCGTAGTTGCCCCGCTTGGGGTAGGAGCCGCCCATCGAGTTTTCGAACAGGCCAGAACTGCCAGTGAGGATCAGCCGTTTGACCTTGTGTGGGTACCGCATGGTGTAGATCAGGCCCACGTGCCCACCGAGCGAATTGCCCAAAATGTTCATCTGGCCAATTTTTAGATCGGTCATCAAGTCGGCCACAAAAGTCACCAGCCCATCGAGGCCCAGTTTGTCCATTGGCATGTCATAAATGGGCATGACCGGGATCAGCACTCGGTAGTAGGGTGAAAAGTGGGACACCACTTCATCAAAATTGCTCAATGCCCCAAACAGACCGTGCAAAAGCACCAGCGGTTCGCCACTCCCCTCATCCAGGAACCGGAAATTGTTGTGTTCTTTAATGGTAAATCTCATGTTAGTTTTCCTGGACGATTGTCAAATCAAAAAGCCAACAATCGTAGATAAATAAAAAAGGCAAAATGGCGATGTTCCCAATTGTAAAGCGCCAAAGGCCAGTTGCCTGCTTACCATACCGCAAAATAGCCATGATTTTCGGAAAACAAAGAGTTTTAGTGCATTTTCCCTTCCCGAAACCCCAACTGTTCAATGATTTGGGCTTCGTGGGCCAAAAATTCTTGCCAGCGCCGATCCACTTTTGCCCTCGGCTGGTAAGCCCGGGCCAGCTCGATGAAGTTGGTGTAGTGCCCAGCCTCGGAGACCATCAGCTCATAATAAAATTTTTGCAGGTCAACATCGGGCAGGTTTTGCCACAGCAATTTGAATCGCTCGCAGCTCCGGGCCTCGATCAGGGCACACACCAACAGCTTGTCCAGCAGCCGGTCCTCGGGGGAACCGCCCTTGACCATAAACTGGTGCAGGGCCACCACATATTCATCGCGGCGGGGTTTGCCCAGCCGGAAGCCCCGCTGGCGGATCTGGTCCAATACCCGCTCAAAATGGTTCCATTCCTCGGCCACTACCGGGGTGAGCACTTCTACCAGTTGATCCCGGTCGGGATATTCAACAATGAGCGAAATACAGGCCGAAGCGGCTTTCTGCTCGCAATAGGCATGGTCGGTCAGGATTTCGGCCAAATTCATTTCGGCCACTTGTACCCAGCGTGGGTCGGTGGGCAATTGGAGGTGGAGCATCGGGCGCACAGTTATCGGCACAAAATTACGCCCTATCTTGCCCAAACTGGTGTTTTTGGCCCAAGATTAATGCAGTAACGGTTTTTCGGTTGATCCCACGCCGATTTTGGGTGAGTGCAGGCCAAGAAGCCCCACTTGGGTGAATCCGTCCCCAAAAGCTACCGGACCGCATCCCCGACCAGGCCGTAAAGCGGGTTTGCCAGCCAATCAAGATTGCTGGGCAGTGCAAAAAACAAACCCGCCAGTATTGGGGCCATGTAACCACACACGGGCCAACAATACTGGCGGGACGCAACCGAAAGTAGGGTCTGGTTATTTGTTCACCTGCCCATTGGCGGATATTTTAAACACCAGGTGATCAGTGTTTTCGGTTTCGGCATAGCCGGCCAAAATAAAGCCATCGGCATCTTCCACCGCAGCGTAGACCCGTTGGGCACCGAGGCCGCCAAAGCTTTTTTTCCAAAGTTCCTTGCCCGTTACGTCCAGCATCACGGCAAATACATCATTGCCATCTTTGCTGGTATTTTCGCCATTGTCATCGGGTACGTATATGTCCATATAGCCAACCACCAGCACGTTCCCGGTTTTATCGACCAGCACATCCAAGGCTTCGTCGGTACTGGGCCCGCCAATCACTTTGTCCCATTGTTTTTGGCCTTTGGCATCCATTTTTACCACCCAAATATCGTGGCTGCCCTCGGCAAAGGAATAAGTGTAGCCACTGAGCACATAACCCCCGTCGGGCGTGACGGCCAAGGAGTTGGCGCGGTCATTTTGTTTGCCACCAAAGGTTTGTTCCCACGTTTTGTAGCCGTCTTTGTCCACCCCCACGATCCAAAAGTTCCAAACTTTGTTTTGGTTCACTTCTTTGTTGCCCGCCAAGGCAAACCCACCGTCTTTGGTGCGGATCAGGTGAGAGGCTTCTTCGTTGCCGGGTTCCGTGCCGAAGTTGCGCTTCCAGGCCAAATCGCCCTTCTCGGACAATTTGAGCAAGATGGCATCGCTCTTGCCAGTGGACATTTTAATGCTGTTGCCCAACACGATGATCGATCCGTCTTCCAACTGCAAAATGCCCTTGGCTTCGTCCAGGCTCTCATTGCCACCGAGGACTTTATCCCAAACTTTTTTGCCATCTTTGTCCAGTTTCAACACCCAAATGTCTTTCATATCGGGGCCGCCACCAAAGGAATCGGTAGTGCCGGCCACCAAAATACCCCCGTCCTTGGCCTCGGTCACGCTCACGCCTTCATCGGTTTCGGTGCCCCCAAAGTTGCGGTCCCATTGCACGTTGCCGGCGTTGTCGAGTTTGACCAGGCTCACGTTCATGTCGGAGGATGAACTGCCGTAAGAATTGGTCCGGCCCGTTACCACAAACCCACCGGTCTTGAGTTTGACAATGTCGGTGGTGGCGTCGTAATTTTTGCCCCCAAAGGTCCGATAGAATGCAGTGGGAACAGGCCGATCGGGCAGGGTGGCCGATGGTTCGGGCCGGCGCGAAACAGGACTGGTTGGTGCCAAGACTGTAATCAAAGCACAAGTGCCAAAAAATAGCGAAGAATAATTTACCATAGTAGTTAGATCTTTTTGAGGCTAAACCAATCCCCGCCAACCAAGGACATCCCTCTTTTGTCGTAATATTGTTGCAATGAAAGGGAACACCGTGACCATGCGCCAGCCAGTTAGTTACCGGCTATTATTACAACAAATGTGCCTACTTCCCCAGAAGGCAATTTTTTGGGTGGAGAAAAAAACTTTGCTCGTCGCCGATTTGCACCTGGGCAAGGCTTCCCATTTTCGCAAAGCGGGTATCCCGGTGCCGGCGCAAGTGCACGAGGACGATCTGGCCGGGCTGGCGGGCTTGGTGAATGCACACGGGCCGGAGCGGCTGCTGATCCTCGGCGACCTGTTCCATAGCGACTGGAACACCGACTGGTATGGGTTTGCCGAGTGGCTGGCGCAGTTTCCGGGGCTTTCGGTGCACTTGGTCAAGGGCAACCACGACCGGCTGCCCGATCAGTTGCTGGCTGGGGTGGGCATCCACCTCCATCCCGAAACCCTGATCGATCCGCCCTTTGTTTTTTCCCACATTCCCTTGGCCACCCCGATCGCCGATCTCTACAACCTCAGTGGGCACCTGCACCCCGCCGTCAAGTTGCAGGGGCGTGGTGGACGCTCGCTGTCGTTGCCGTGTTTCTATTTTGGCAAAACCAGCGGCCTCCTCCCCGCCTTCGGTCAATTTACGGGCACTGCCCTCATCCGCCCCCGGGCAGGCGATGCCGTGTTCGTGGCCAGTGGGGCCCATGTGGTGTGTGTGAGCCATGCCCCCGAATAAGCCAACCACAAGGGCCCAAAATGTTCGCACCCTCGGCCAACAATTAACCTAAAACGTTGAAACTGCCAACGGCCGACGAAAGTCACGGACTTTGCCCAACATAGTCGTTCATGGCGTCACCTACTTTTTCTTGGTCAAACTAAATTTTGGCAAGTTCTTGGTTTCTATCATAGAAATCGCCATTCCCGAGTGCGGGCCCGCCATTTGGCCACTCGGAAAAATCCTTGGCGGCCACCACGCCCTCACTGGCAAGGCAGATAAATGCACACCCATTTGCCCCAGTGCTTTTCTAGGCCCAAATAATACCGATTAAAGTCCTGGTAGTATTTGCGGGGGTTGGCCACTAGCTCAGGGGCAAAGTATTGCCTCTTTATATTCTGCCTGGAACAACTGCTCGGCCAGCAGGGCCTCGTCGGGGGTAATAGGAACGACCAACGGGCCAAATCTTGCAAGATTTTCGGTATATTACCGGTTTTTTTGCGAGATAACAACAAATATTTTTTCCTGCGCCCGGTACAATTTTGATAAACCACAGACCCAAAAAAAGACTGGGCGGTGACGGGGCTATCATTCATCCAGCCCCCGTTCAATGCCTAGCTGCAGCCCCCGGATCTCGGCCAGCCCCCGCAGCCGCCCAATGGCCGTGTAGCCCGGTGCAGCGGTGGTTTTGCCCAAGTCGTCCAACATCTGGTGGCCATGATCCGGGCGCATGGGGATGGCCGTCACCCCTTGGCCGAGCGCGGCGCGGCGGCGTTGCTCCCGGACGATCTCCCGCACGACGGCAAACATATCCACGTCGCCGGCCAAGTGGTCAGCTTCGTGGAAATTCATGGGATTTTCGGGCTCGCGCTTGGTGGCCCGCAAATGGATGAAGTGCATCCGCGCCCCGTGCCGGGCAATCATCCCGGCCAGGTCGTTGTCGGGGCGCACCCCATACGAGCCAGTGCACATGGTGAACCCGTTGGCGGGCAGATCGCAGGCCTGGAGCAGTTGCACCAAGTCGGCTTCGGTGCTCACCACTCGGGGCAAGCCCAGCAATGGGCGGGGCGGGTCATCGGGGTGAATGGCCAAATTTATCCCCACCGATTGGGCGACCGGGACCACTTGGCGCAAAAAATCATAGAGATTGTCCCGCAATGTTTGCTCACTGACCCCTTGATAGGTATCCAGCACGCTTTGAAATTGGGCCAAGGTAAAACTTTCCTCTGATCCGGGCAAGCCTGCAATGATATTGCGGACCAAGCGCTCGCGCTGTTCCACGGTCAGCCGATCAAAGATTTTGTGGGCTTTGGCAATGGTCACTTCCGAATAACTGGCGGCGGCATTGGGCCGGCGCAACAGGAACAGGTCAAAAGCGGCAAACTCCTCCTCCACAAAACGCAGGGCCTTGGATCCATCGGGCAGGGCGTAGGCCAGATCGGTGCGCGACCAGTCCAGCACCGGCATGAAATTATAGCAAACCGTGGTAATGCCACATCCGGCCAAATTGCGCAGGGTTTGTTGATAATGCTGGATGTATTTTTGGCGATCCGGGTGGCCAGTCTTGATGGCCTCGTGCACCGGCACGCTCTCCACCACCGACCACCGCAACATCGGCTGGCCCAAATGGCTCGCGGCCTGCTCAATGGTGCGTTTGCGTTGGCTTATTTCTTCCACACTCCAAACTTGGCCGTTTGGGACATGGTGCAGGGCAGTCACGATGCCTGTGGCCCCGGCCTGCAAAATATTGGACAAAGAGACGGGATCCTTCGGCCCGAACCAACGCATGGTTTGTTCCATCGACGAGTTGAAATAGTATTTTACCTAAACAAAATTGGCTGCGATAGTCTTAAAATCCAATGGTCAACAACCTGGGAAACCACGCCCACCGCGCCCCAATCACTTGGAACTTGGCGCAGCATCAATTGCCCAGCGGGTTTTTTACCGGGGCACTTCCACCCGATCGATCAGTAATTTGAGTACATCGGCCGTGCTGGAGCCTTCCATTTCTTTATCGGCAGTGAGCACCACCCGGTGGCAGAGCACGTGCGGCGCAATTTCGCGCACATCTTCGGGCGTGACAAAATCACGGCCCCGGATGGCAGCAATCGCCTTGGTGCCCGACATGATGGCCAGTGAGGCCCGGGGCGAAGCACCCAAGTACAGGGCGGAGTCGGTACGGGTCTGATGGACAATCTGGGCAATGTATTTGAGCACGTTCGGCTCGACGTGGATCTGGCGGGTGATGCCCCGAAAACGGACTATCTGATCGGCGGAAAGCAAGGGGTTGACCCGGGCCAAATCATTGACATGGCCCCGCTCGTGATAATCGGCGAGAATTTTGACTTCCTCCTCCAATTTGGGGTAACCCACTTCAATCTTGAACAGAAAACGATCCAACTGCGCTTC
>JAYUVL010000025.1:0-2824 GCA_043754075.1 Cytophagales bacterium
CGGGCTTTTCTTGCACCACCGGATCTTCAAGCTGCTCACCGTAGTGGAAGACAATGACGGCACCAATTACGCCGTCCAGTATTATTGCGAAAATATGCAGCGCTACCGCGAATATGAGCACAAACATGCCGCCCGGTTGCAAAGCGAGGTAAACGAGCGCTACCCGGGCAAGTTCGTTGCGTTCAGGACGATTTTGGAGGAAGTGTAGGCGCATTGATTGGTATCGCTTGGTTCGTTTGGCGGTGGGTAAAGCGGTTCCCAATGTGCCATTTACTGGCCCCCATAAATTCTTTTGCGTTCCCAAGGTTAAAATTCGGCCAATTATTTGCCGAAGAAAAAAAAATTCTTAATTTTGCACTCCAAAAAAATCAGGCAGTCACCATGAAAAGAACTTATCAGCCGTCCAACCGCAAGCGCCGGAACAAGCACGGCTTCCGCGAAAGGATGTCCTCAGCCAATGGCAGACGGGTATTGGCCGCACGCCGGGCCAAAGGTCGCAAGCGGTTGTCTGTTTCAGACGAGCCAAGGCACAAATCTTAATCCGGTGTTTTGAAAAGGCATACTTTTACCCGTTACGAACGGCTCAAAAGCAGAAAAACGACCAAGGAGCTTTTTGACAAAGGCTCCTCTGTTTTTTTATACCCTTTCAAAATTATGTTTGCTCCCATTCCAGCCGCCCCCGACCCGAAGGGCGGCTTTTTTGACTTGCCCAAAATCATGATCTCGGTTTCCAAGCGCAACTTTAAGCGGGCCAACCAACGGAACCGCATCCGTCGCCGCATCCGTGAAGCCTACCGCTTGCACAAAGCCCGCCTATTTGAAAACGTGCTTTCCGAAACCTCACTGGCCATCGGCATTGTGTATGTGGCCAAAGAAACTGAACCTTCCAAGCGGATCAGCAAAAAACTGGTCGAGGTGCTGCAAAAAATGTTGCAAGCTTACCAAACTGGGGCCACCCCGCCCAAAACCTAGCCCAGCCCACCCCCAAATCACCCGTTTGGGCGGTCGTCGGGTACGGTGCTTTGGGCCCTGCCCCCGAACCTGAGCTGCTCTCCGGCCTTGGGCAGATTCCACCAATGGGGCAACCCGACTGCGGGCAACCCTTTTGTTGGCCAAGATCAAAGCAGGGCATTGGCCAGCCTAAGCCAAGCAGCGTTGATTGGTATTTCTAATTGCATAAAGTATTGGTTATCAAAAATTTATAATAATTGGGCAGAGAGATTGTTTTGGCGGTGGGCTAAAATCAGTTCAATCATGCCCTATATTTGGCCCTTTGACCCAAACCATCGCCACATGAATCACCCAAAGTTGTTTTCCGTTTTATTCTTGGGGTTGCTGATCAACCTCACCAGTATTGCCCAAACCCCGGTCAAGGGCAAATGGCAGTCGTTGTTCAACCAAAAGGACCTCAGTGGTTGGAAAATTTATGGGACCGAAAAATGGTACGTCGATCAGGGCGCACTGGTGTGCGAGAGTGGGCCGGACAAGGAGTATGGCTATTTGGGCACCGAACAAAGCTTTCAAGATTTTGAGTTGTCGCTCCAGTTCAAGCAAGAAGCCAATGGCAACAGCGGGGTGTTTTTCCACTCTGTGATCGAGGGCACCAAAATCACGGGTTGGCAGGCCGAGGTGGCCCCGCCGGGCAGTTTTACCGGGGGCATTTACGAGTCGTACGGCCGGGGCTGGTTGATCAAGCCCAATCCCGAACAGGACAAAGCCCTGAAAATGGGCCAATGGAACACCATGCGGATCAAAGTGGTCGGCAGTCAAGTGACCACGTGGGTCAACGGCAAGCAAATGATTACGCTCAATGACCCAAAGATCGGGGCAACCGGCGGGATCATCGCACTCCAGATCCACAGTGGGGGAGGCATCAAAGTCAAATGGCGCAAACTCAAGGTCAGGGCAATATAGGTCAACTTGGGCAGCGTTAGCCCTGTTCTTGCATCATATTGACAATTTTATAAAATTTTTCGTCGTATAACTCCCCAATGTAGTCCAAGTCTTTGGGGGCCAAGTTCACGCGCTTGCGCACATTGGCCGTCACTTGCTCTGGGCTGCGCATTCCCGGAATGACCGTGCTCACTTCGGGGTGGCTCAATATGTAGTTGATGGCCAAATCGGCAAAATTGAGGTCATATTCGCGGGTGAGCCCTTCCAAATCGCGGAGCGCACTCCAAGTGGCGTCGATGATTGCTGGGCTGAGGCGGAAGCTCCGGTGATCATACTCATCAAACTTGGCATCAGTGCCAAACTTGCCGGCGAGCAGCCCGAACTGGAGCGGCATCCGGGCGATCAGCCCCAAGTTTTGCGCTTTGATCAGGGGCAAAAAGGGCGAAATGCGTTGGTTGAGCAGGTTGAGCACGACCTGAAACCCCCGGCCCAGTTTGTTTTCCAAGCAAAATTCAACCTCCGGCTCCGGTTGGAAAGTATTGAGTGAAACGCCCCAATAGCGTATCTTGCCTTGCTGCTGGAGGTTTTCCAAGGTACCGATCAACTCATCCTCCCGGATATGGGCCACTTTGGCCGTATGGAGTTGATAAAAGTCGATATGGCTGCGGCGGAGGCGGCGAAGGCTCATTTCGCACGCTGCCACGACGTAGGCAGGCGAATAATCGAGGGCAACTCGGCCATCGGGCGCCAACTTCTGGCCCACTTTGGTGGCCACGATCACCTCTGGCCGGTTGGCAAAGGTCTTGCCGATCAGTTCCTCTGAGTGGCCAAAACCATAAAAGTCGGCCGTATCAAAAAAGTTGATGCCCACATCCAAGGCTTTTTTGAGGGCGTGGATAGAAGTGGCATCGTCGGTCCGTCCCCAGCCAAT
>JAYUVL010000026.1:0-7410 GCA_043754075.1 Cytophagales bacterium
CATCTCGGCCGGCCCGGCCCGCCTCTTGGTAATAGGCCTCCAGCGTGGCGGGCAGATCCAAGTGGATCACTGTGCGCACATTGGGCTTATCGATACCCATTCCGAAGGCATTGGTCGCTACGATCACCCGGGTGCGATCCTTGATCCAAGCCTCCTGTTTTTGGCTGCGCACGCCATGATCAAGGCCGGCATGGTAGAAGTCGGCATTGATGTCATTTTTAATTAAAAAATTAGCAATCGTTTGCGTGCGTCGGCGTGTACCCGCGTACACGACCGAAGTGCCGTGCACATTGCGCAAGATTTTCAGCAATTTAGCTTCCTTGTTTTCTTCATAAAATGCTGAATAGGACAAGTTTTTTCGGGCAAAGCTTTGTTGAAATACTTGACCATTCCGAAAATTCAACTTTCCTTGGATGTCCTGCTTAACTGGCGGGGTGGCTGTGGCGGTGAGCGCGATACAGGGCACCCGGGGAATGCGTTGGCGAAACGTGGCGATTTGTAGATAGGGCGGGCGAAAGTCATAGCCCCATTGCGAAATACAGTGGGCCTCATCTACGGCCAGTAGTGAAATCGGCAAGCGATCCACCCGGCCCAAGAAAGCCTCGGTTAGCAACCTTTCGGGCGAAAGGTAGAGAAATTTGACTGGATTTTCTCCCTTTTCCGAAAAAGTACAACTATCCAGAGTGGCCTCCATCTCGGGGCGGCTCATGCCGGAATACATGGCCCGAGCATGAATGCCACGGCGGTGCAACTGCTCTACCTGATCCTTCATCAATGCGATCAGGGGTGAAACTACTACACACAATCCATTTAGCAGCAGGGCCGGAACTTGAAAGCAGATTGATTTTCCTCCGCCAGTGGGCAACAGGGCCAGCGTATCGCGCCCAGCCATGACCGACCCGATAATTTCTTCCTGCAAGGGCCGAAATTGATCATAGCCCCAATATTTTTTTAGAACTGCGTGTGGATTTGACATCATGCTGTGGCAAAGATACTGGCTTGTGGGCCGGGAAAACGGTCAGGTACCTAAACCCAAGGTATTCAATTTCCACTGGTCTCGGGTGGCCAATGCACATTTTGTAAACATACTTTTCGCGAGTTTGGGAGTACTAAAAATCTGGTCAAACGATCAATCAGAGTTGATCAAGGCCACGGCTTGATAAGTTCTTTTGCCTTAATATTTCTTACTTTCAGCTATGCTAAAATTCCATATCTAGCCCAAACAAGCTTTTCAGTTCATTGAGCAAAGGGTGTTGGGCGGCCAAATGACTAAACTTGTCCGAAGCAGTGTATAGTTGCCGCGTAGTGGTTTCTACTTGCGAGGCCGCCTCCACCACAAGCTGGAAACTCATCTGGAAGTTTTGCCGCAAATAGGCCCCGATGCCGGGCATGGCTTCGCGCATCAAAGTTTCCTCCAAAGTCGGGTTCGATAACTTGATCACAATCTCGTTGCCGTTCTGCAACTCAATTTCATGGCGGGTCATGGCGTTGTGGACAAATGGTTTTTGGGCCCGAATGCTCTCGGCGTATTTCAGCCAATAAATGCGCAACCGCTCAACCGTTAACGGTTCACTAGGCGGCCTGTCATCCACCTGTGAGCCAACTGACGAGGCGGAAAGGTAAGATGGCGGGGGAATCTCTTCCACGGTAGTGGGCCGATCGTCCTTTTTTTGTGCCGTTTGGAGGTGATGAGTGGCCGCACTGGGGTCGGGAGTCAGTGACAGCTTGGGGGTCGTTTTGAGCGCAGCCAGCTTGGACACTGGTGGGGAGGCTTTCTGGTGACCGTTGGACTGCTCCACTACCGGAGTTAGGCTGCCGCCATCAGTTTTTTTTTTAACCCCTCATCAAGTTGGACGAGGTTGATCGCGGCGGGCAAGTTGGCCATTTTGATCAGGGCGATCTCCACGTGCAAGCGCTGGTCTTTGCTCATTTTGAAGTTCACATCACATTGATGGCCCAAATGGAGCGCGGATAACAAAAACGATACCGGGGCTGCCGTTGCTTGGCCCAAATAGCGCTGCTGCACCTCATTGGACACCTCCAGCAACTGGACGGTGGCCTTGTCCTTGCACATGAGCAAGTCGCGAAAGTGTTTGTTCAGACCGATGATAAAATTGTGCCCATCAAAACCTTGCCGAATAATTTCGTCAAAAGTGAGCATTACTTGAGCAGTTTGCTCGGCCATCAGGGCCTCGGTGATCCTGAAATAATAATCGTAATCCAAAATATGCAGATTTCCGATCACGAGTTTATAGGTAAGATGGCGATCGGCCGAGAAAGTCACCATGAGATCAAACATGGAGAGGGCATCGCGCAACGCACCATCGGCTTTGAGGGCAATGAGCCGGAGGGCTTCTTCTTCAGCTCCGATTTCTTCCTTGCGGGCAATGTTGGCCAAATGCGACGCAATGTCTTTTACCTGAATGCGATTAAAATCAAAAATTTGGCATCGCGAAAGAATAGTCGGCAAAATCTTGTGCTTTTCGGTAGTGGCCAAGATAAAAATTGCGTACGAAGGCGGTTCTTCCAGCGTTTTGAGGAACGCATTGAATGCCTGCGTAGAAAGCATGTGCACCTCATCGATGATATACACTTTCCGCGTGCCAAATTGGGGCGGGTAACGGACCTGATCGATCAGGCTGCGGATGTCCTCGACCGAATTATTGGACGCCGCATCCAGTTCACTGATATTGAGGGAATTACCACCATTGAACGAACGGCAAGAATCACACTGGTTACAGGCTTCACCATCTGACCTCAGGTCTTGGCAGTTGATGGTCTTGGCCAAAATTCGGGCACAAGTTGTCTTGCCCACTCCGCGGGGACCGCAAAACAGAAAAGCTTGGGCCAAATGGTTGCTCTTGATCGCGTTTTTGAGCGTAGTGGTAATGTGCGACTGGCCCACCACTGTATCAAAAGTGGCCGGACGGTATTTTCGGGCAGAAACGATAAAATTTTCCAAAATACGGCAACTTTTCGCTTGGTTAAGGTGCAATTTAGGTAAAAAGATGGAATCCTCACCCAGTTTAGGCTGCTCAAGCAGCTAAATTTGCTTAACTTGCTGTTGCTCATACTTTGTGACCCCCTACTAAAATGGCAGACTTGATTACCAATACGTTGATTGAAAAGGCATTGAATTATCAACAATACCGCCAACTGCTCGATCAGTTGGTGGAAGCAGGGCAAACTACCGGCCCGATCCAAAACGAAAGCTTGGCGGCTTATACCAAGCAGAACGTGCAGCGAATGCGGCGTTTGGACAAAACAGTTGAGTTAATGCCCGAGCTTGAACAGGTATTGGCCAAGCTCGAAACACCTTGGATTTGGCTAGTCCTGACCGAAGGATGGTGCGGCGATGCCGCCCAAAACATCCCAGTCATTGAGCAGATGGCCGAGGTGGCCCAGCCGCACATTCAGGTGCGCTATCTCCTGCGCGATGAGCACCCAACTCTCATGGATGCCTACCTGACCAACGGCACCCGGTCTATCCCCAAGCTCATTTGCCTGACTGCCAATGCGTTGACCGAGTTGGGCACATGGGGGCCAAGACCCAAAATTGCCCACGAAATGGTACGGCAATTCAAACAAAAGGGCGAACTGACCCACGAGGAGTATGTAGTTGAAATTATCAAGTGGTACAATGAAGACAAAACTACCACGCTTCAACACGAATTTTTGGCCCTCATCCAAGGTTGGGAACTGATCGGTGCCATGCTAAAGGTGGAGATGTAGCCCTTTTAACCGTTTAGTAAAGTAGGACAACGCGACTAATCGTAAAAATGGCTATTCCAATGACTTTGCGGTCAAGGGCGAACCTTTTTTGGGTGCTCCAGTGGTGCTTTTGACCGTCGCGGCGAACCGGAATCTTTGTGCCCTAAATGCCTTGGCCGTACTGCCAGTTTGCTTGCAAAACTGAGCGTACGGCCAAGAAAACAAAACCCGCAGTTTTAGCCTAATTTGTAATCAAAGTATAGCGATTTTCTTCGCTACCGATATTCTTGATCTTGACGGTGAAACTGCCATTTTGGGTCGGCACCCACGATACCACGCATTTTTCGGTACCGACGGCATCGCTGGCCACCAGCTTTCCCGTTTCGTCAAATACCTCCAGATCCAAGTCGCCCCCGCTATCGCCAACGACTACCAGTTCAGCTTTTTCCCCACCCTTAAAGTCAATGGTGTAACTAACAGTGGATTTCGCTTCCACGCTTTGGCCTTGGGTAACTTTGGGCCCACCAAAAGCGCCCCGGCTCCGTTTAGGCTGAATTTTATTGGCCATTGCCGTAACTTCCTGAAGCTGATCCGGGCTGGCCATTCCCCGGGCATCGGCTAACAGTTGGTCAGGTTGAAGGCTGATCTCGGCTTTAGGATTAGGACCCTTTTTCCCTTTTTCAACGTTGGTTGGCGCCAATTTAGTCGTGTTGACGCCGGACATCATCTGGGCGGCCGCCAGCAGACAGACTGGGTTCTTGTGATCGTAGCCAAATTCGGCCACTTTCCGCGCAAGGATTACCGTTGCCACCGCAGTGGGAGCTTGGGCCTGAGCGATCTGCACCGTCGATGCGGTCAGATAAAGAGACAAAAAAATAGTTAAGATAGTTTTCATAGTTTATTGTACTCGTTTACATGAATAAAAAGATTGAATGTTGAAGCTGGGCTCCACTGTTTTGCCGAAGGCAATGCGCGGACGTCACCAGAACTAGTTTTTTGATTCTGTGCGCGTTGCGAAATCAAAATGAAACCGATTGCGCTTATTTTATGTACGACCAAACGACAAAATGTGGCCGATCAACTTGATGAAACGATGACGCAAACCGCCGCCAGCACCGAATTGGATGCAATATCAGCTATTTTCTCAAAAAGAAAAAGGGAGTTTAAGTGAGAGCAATGTTAAATTTTCTGTTGCATGGTGTACGCATGTATTATCAGATGACGAAATTTACCAAAATAGTACACTAATAGTCAACTTAGACTATTAAAAAAATGTCTAATTGCCTAAGGTTTGTTTATTTTAATCACAAAGCTAGTCCTTTATTTATTTCAAATGTTACGGCCAATCAAGTTTCTCAATGCGCACAGATGCAGCTACTCTGCACCGATGAGTAGATTAAGATGCATGACCAATTGATTAACAAATTCAATTTATCAATAAATTTGATAATTTTTTAATGACAAAAAGACAAAAAAGTATTAGCCCAATGTCTTGAAGTTATACGTCTAGCCAAGACTTTGAGATAGGGATGATGGACAAATCAAAAAAGAGTAATTAGTAAAGAAAACGGTTTTTATCCCTGAAACATCGCCGTTCCAAATTTTATGCGCAATTTGGCCACCAATAAGCAACGTGAGATTGCGTAAGCCAATCCACCAAAACAACTTATGCAGGAACTATCATGGCAGCAATGACGATTACCGAAAAAATAATGGCCTTCAACAGTGGAAGAGACCAAGTACGGCCCGGCGAACTAGTATGGACGGACACGTTTTCCGTGATGACGATGGACTATTTGGGCAAATCCACCTTCAAGGCCCTGCACCAACTGGGCAAAAAGGAGGTTTTTGACAAAGAACGGGTCATCTGTGTGTCCGATCACCTGGTGCCCCCTCCCACCCCATTGTTTGCCACCATGCTGAACGAGTGGCGACAAGTGGTGCGCGAACACGACATCAAATATTTTTATGATTTGGGTCGCCAAGGCATTGCCCACCAAGTGATGGTGGAAAACGGCCACGTACTGCCCGGCAAAATCAGCGTTGGAACTGACTCCCACGCCAACACCTACGGCGCAGTGGGCGCAGTGGGCAACGCAGTGAGCGTAACCGACGCAGCGGTGGCCATGGCCATTGGTAAGTGTTGGTTCCGGGTGCCTGAATCGGTCAAGTTTCACATCGTTGGCAAGTGGCAGCCCTACGTGATGGCCAAAGATTTGAGCTTGCACATCATGGGGATGATGCACTGGAATGGCCATTTGATTTATAAAGCATTGGAATACGGCGGTCCGGCCATAGATGCGTTGGACATGGCCGGCAGAATGACCTTGTGCAACATGACGGTAGATTTGGGCGCCAAAAATGGGATCATCGCCCCGGATGCCAAAACGGCGGAATACCTGCGCCCTGTGCAAAAAGGCGACTGGCAGATGCTGGCCAGCGACCCGGGTGCGCATTATGACATGGAATTTGAGGTGGACGTGACCAACCTTGGCCCCACCGTGGCCATGCCCGACAAGCTGGATGACGTAGTGCCAGTGGAACAAGTGGTGGGCCGCAAGTTCAACAAAGCTTTTGTGGGCACTTGCACCAATGGACGCATCGAAGATATTGCCATTTTGGCCGAAATCCTGCGGGGGAAGCAGGTGCACCGCGATGTCAATTTTATTTTGGTGCCGGCCAGCCAACACATCTTCTTGGAGTGCCTCAAAGCGGGCTACATCACCGATCTGGTGGCCGCCGGAGTAGCGGTGGACACGCCCAGTTGCGCTGCCTGCGCGGGCATCCACACGGGAGTGGCCGGCGATGGAGACATTGTCTTGAGCGCGGGCAACCGCAACATGAAAGGCCGAATGGGCAGCAAAAATGCCCAGATCTACCTCACTTCCCCGGCAGTGGTGGCAGCCTCGGCCCTGACTGGGGTCATTTCCGATCCCCGCAATTTATAACCAAATGTGACCGCAACCCGCAAAGAAAAAGTGTTCGGTCGACTACATCATTGATCGGGTCTTGGCCGTGGGTGGGTCCACCGACCCGGTAATCACCGCTGCAATCGTTAGTTCGCACCTGATGCTCTCTGAAATGGGTGGGTGGATCAGGCTCGAGTGGGATATGGTGGCTTAGTCTCCGTGGGCAAAACGGGCATTATTTGCACTTCCATTCAGCCAGACTGGGTGACCCGATCGGGCCGTACCCCAAAATTTCGCCGGTCGGTGCGCTCTGGTCCCATTTGGGTTTTAGCGGGCACCAAATGCCTTGGATGTTGAAGTATTGCCCAAAAAATCCTTTCCAGTTCAAACCAAGCCAGCCCAAGCCATTGGCCAAAATCAACAAAATACCCTAAATTCGCCACCAGTTTTGCCTTTCATTCGCTTGCTATCATTCCTGCTACCATGCCCAAAGCATACCTGAGTACCCGCAACCTCCGTTTTTTGTTGCACGAAGTTTTTCATGTTGGCGATCTCTGCCAATATCCCTATTACGCCGATCACAATGGCGAAACCTTTGACATGGTGTTGGACGCGGCCAAACAACTGGCTGATAAGCTGCTATTGCCGCTCTTCCGCGAAATGGATCGCCAGCCACCCGAATATATGGATGGCAAAATCACCGTTCACCCCCAAGTGCGGGCCCTAATGCGGGCCTACGGGGAAGGCGGCTGGATCCCTGCCAGTTTTGCTTACGCGGAGGGTGGCCAAC
>JAYUVL010000027.1:0-7143 GCA_043754075.1 Cytophagales bacterium
TTCACGCTTTGTCATTCATTTAGTTAATATCTAAAGTTCAGACTTATGACAAGTATTCTTTTCTTAGCCGGTGGTATTTTGTTGTTTGGGGTGTTTGCCTTGGTCTACCGGATTTTGTCGCTGGTAGATATTGCAAGGGGCAACCAAAATAAGCGGGTCGGTTACAGCAACACGGTAAACGGTTTGTTGTTCATTGTTTTTTTTATTGTCTTTTTTGGTCTTATTGCTTTGTATTCGTCCGAATTGAGTGCAGGGTTCTTGCCTGAGGCTGCGTCGGTGCACGGCAAAGTAACGGATGATCTTTTTTGGGTTACCACTGGAGTCACGTTTGCGGCTTTCTTCCTTACGCACATTGTTTTATTAATTTCTCCTTACTTTTTTCGTTTCAAAGAGAGTCGTAAAGCTTACTGGTGGCCAGACAATACAAAACTAGAGATTGCATGGACTGTTGTACCAGCAATTGTTATGGCAGTGTTGGTGTTAACAGGTTGGATGGCTTGGTCTGACATTACTTCACCAGCGCCCAAGGATAGTGAAGTGGTTGAAATTATGGGCAAGCAATTCAATTGGCACGTTCGCTATCCTGGCAAAGATCGTGTCTTGGGAGCCCACAATTTTCGTAAGATTGACGCTACAAATGCAATGGGGATGGATTTTGATGACAAGCACAACGTCGATGATTTTCAGCCCAATGAAATCCATTTACCTAAAGGTAAGCCTGTTTTGTTGAAGATTCGCGCCCGTGATGTTTTGCACAGTGTATTTATGCCCCATTTTCGGGTAAAAATGGATGCCGTGCCAGGTATGCCTACCCAGTTCTGGTTTACACCAACAGAAACTACGGCTGAGGCTAGAGTAAAACTGAAAAAGCCGGAATTTAACTTTGAAATGGCTTGTACCGAAATATGTGGGCAGGGGCATTTTGCAATGAAATTTATCATTGTTGTAGATGAGCCAGCCGAATACGAAAAATGGTATGCTTCGCAAGAAACTTGGGCATCTCGTAACAAGGAATATATGGCGGAGTTGCAGGCCAAGGCAAATGCCAAAAATGTAGCAAAAAAGTAAGTTAAATGTTTCAACCAAAAGAAAATTAAAAAAACGATATACAATGGCCACAGCAGACATTGACCTTCACAAAGTGGGCGTGGATGATCACGCACATGATGAGCATCATGAGCACGAACATCATGAAGAATCTTTCATCTGGAAATACATCTTTTCAGAAGATCACAAGATGATTGCTAAGCAGTACCTGATTTCAGGTATTTTCTGGGCATTTATTGGTGGACTTTTGTCTGGAATTTTTCGTTTACAACTTGGTTTTCCTGATGCTGATTTGTCTTTATTGCGTCCTTTACTTGGGGGTTGGATTACTGAAGCTGGTAAATTAGACCCCAATTTCTATTTGGCTGCAGTTACAATGCACGGAACCATTATGGTTTTCTTTGTACTAACGGCTGGTTTGAGTGGTACCTTTAGTAATTTCTTGATTCCATTACAAATTGGTGCGCGCGACATGGCCTCCGGTTTTCTCAACATGTTGTCGTACTGGATTTTCTTCCTTTCCAGTATACTAATGTTTAGCTCACTGTTTATCTCTACTGGCCCCGCAGGTGGTGGTTGGGTTATCTATCCACCATTGAGTGCACTGCCGCAAGCAGCGCCAGGATCTGGTTTGGGTATGACCTTGTGGCTAGTCAGTATGGCTCTATTCATTGCTTCTCAGTTGTTGGGTGGGATAAATTACATCACAACTGTAATCAATCTACGCACGAATGGAATGTCCTTTGCAAAACTACCCCTTACAATTTGGGCGTTTTTCCTTACAGCCACGCTAGGGTTGCTTTCATTCCCGGTATTATTTTCAGCGGCTCTCCTCTTGATTTTTGATCGCAGTTTTGGGACTAGCTTTTATTTGTCAGAAATTTACATTGGAGGCGAAGCTTTACACAACACAGGTGGTAGTCCAGTATTGTTCCAACACTTGTTTTGGTTCTTGGGTCACCCTGAAGTCTACATTGTGATGTTGCCTGGTCTAGGGATTACTTCTGAAATTATTGCCACTAATTCACGTAAGCCTATTTTTGGCTATCGCGCCATGATTGGTTCGCTGTTGGCCATTGCCTTCCTTGCTTTCATTGTGTGGGCGCACCACATGTTCATGTCTGGCATGAATCCGTTCCTTGGTTCCATCTTCATGTTCTTGACCTTGATTATTGCAGTTCCTTCAGCTGTGAAAGTATTCAATTATTTGGCTACTATGTGGCGCGGTAATTTGATATTCACCCCTGCAATGTTATTTTCCATTGGTCTGGTATCCTTGTTTATTTCGGGTGGCGTAACGGGTATTGCTTTGGGCAATACTGCCATTGATATTCAATTGCACGATACGTATTTTGTGGTAGCTCACTTTCACTTGGTAATGGGTTCAGCTTCCTTCTTCGGGATGATGGCTGGTGTTTACCATTGGTTCCCCAAAATGTTTGGTCGAATGATGGATGAAAAACTTGGATATGTCCATTTTTGGTTGACTTTTGTCGGTGTTTATTCCGTCTTTTTCCCGATGCACTACTTGGGTATAGCTGGCTTCCCCCGCCGTTATTATCAGTGGGATAATTATGATTTTTCTACCGGTTACTATGGGTTGAATGCTTTCATCAGTACAGCGGCAATTATCACCTTACTGGGACAGTTTATCTTTGCATTTAATTTCTTTTATTCCATGTACCGTGGTCGTCTAGCTCCGGCTAACCCGTGGCGTTCAAATACACTAGAATGGACTACCCCCCGTTTTCCCGGACACGGAAACTGGCCTGGCAAAATTCCTTCAGTGTACCGTTGGCCCTACGATTACAGCAAGCCTGGTGCTTCTGAAGATTTTATTCCTCAGACTGTGCCATTGTCTGAAACACCTGAATCCAATTTGGATCATGAGAAAGAGATAGCACTAGGGTTTGAGAAAGATATTAAAGCTCGCGATTAATTGCGTTGTTAACAAGTTTGAAAGCCGTCTCAACTTAGTTGGGACGGCTTTTTGTTGGTAACCAAGATTTCCTAATCCACTGTGCTGCGATGCCTAGATCACATCCAGAATTGAAGTTGGCTAACCTTGGGAAAGATTCCTAAACTTGGCCTACTGCCTGAAAATATCCAAAAACATTTTTGTCTTGGTTCTTTTCTACAAGTAGGTTGGTCATGCTTTTCAATGATCCAAATTTATTGTCTCTAATTCAGATAGAAATGAAATTTACGATTCTTTCCATCGCTTTGATATTTTTTTTTATGTCACATTGGACTTATGGGCAAGTGGTGAACACCAGTGTGATGGATACTCTAGAGGCCAAGTTGAAAGGTAAAGTGGTAATAGACGGTTATGTGGATGCTTACTATGGCTATGACTTCAGCCAGCCAGGCACCAAAGAGCGGCCCTATTTTGTCTCCATGGCAAGGCACAATGAAGCCAATATCAACTTGGCCTACGTGGCCGTCAAATACACTTCATCGCGGGTGCGGGCTAGGTTTGTTCCGGGCTTTGGCAGCTACGTAAATGCCAACTATGCGGCTGAACAGGGTGTCCTCAAAAATATTATCGAGGGCAATGTGGGCATCAAGTTGTTGAAAAGCAAGGAGATTTGGCTTGACTTTGGGGTGTTGGGCTCACCCTACACCAATGAATCGGCGATCTCGAAGGATCACCTTGCCTACACTCGGTCATTTGCCCCTGAATATGTGCCTTACTACCTGTCGGGGGCCAAGCTCAGTATGCCATTGGGCAAGAAAGTAAACTTCTATTTCTATTTGCTCAATGGGTGGCAGCAGATCCGGGATGTGAACAACAGTAAATCAATTGGAACTCAATTGGAATACCGCCCCAATGACAATTTGTTAATCAATTGGAATACGTATATTGGCAACGAAAATTCTGAACTGCGGCCTGATTTTGGGAACCGGTATTTTACTGATATTTATTTTATTTACAGCAAAGGCAAGTTTTCTGGAACTTCTTGCTTTTACATCGGGGCACAGGAAGCCAAAAGAATGAGGGGGGCTACCGAAACCCAATGGTGGTACAATGCCAATTTAATTGGGCGCTACCATGTTACCCCTGCAGTTTCTTTGACGGGCCGGATCGAGTATTTTGATGACCCCAAGAGCGTGCAAATTTCTCCGATCAACCCGATAAATGGCTTTACTTCATCCAGTGCTTCATTGGGGTTGAATTACGCCATTGAGGACAACATCTTGTTGCGGTTGGAAAGCCGGAGCTTCTTCTCTAGCAAACAGGTCTATCAAAACGCAGAAGGCAATCCAACGAGCAACAGCCAATTATTGATCAGCAGTATGACCGTATGGTTTTAAAGCTACAAACTTCATTTTTTACAAGCGATTGATTTTTGGGAGTTCATGCCAATAATTGTAAAGGCTCAGTAAGCATCTTATGCGGCAGCCGCTCCTCGCTCATGTTGCCCACCGCCTAGCGCAGAGCCTTAGGCAGCCAAGTTGCCATTTCAGGGAAAAATATCAACAGGATGAGCATTGCCAACTGGATAATGATGAACGGGATAATGCCCCGGTACAAATGCCCTGTACTGATCTCGGGCGGGGCGACTCCCTTGAGGTAGAAGAGCGAAAAGCCAAAGGGGGGAGTAAGGAACGAAGTTTGGAGGTTCATGCAAACCAAAATTCCGATCCACAGCAGGTCCATTTTGAAAGCTGCAAAGACAGGAACCACCACGGGCATAAATATGAAAATAATTTCAATAAAGTCAATAAAAAAGCCAGCAATAAACATTCCCAACATGACAAAAGCCAAGAAAGCGTAGGGGCTGAGGTTGGCCTGCTCAATGATTTTCACCAAGTCATCATCGCCGCCCACGCCCCTGAACACTAAGCCAAACGCCGTGGCCCCGATCAAGATGATAAAGACCATGCAGGTTAGGTAGGTGGTTTCGCGCATCACTTCGTTGAGCACTTTCAATGAGAGTTTGCGCTCTAGGGCAGTGAGTACCGTGGCTACAAATGCGCCCACGCCCGCAGCTTCGGTGGGGGAGGCGATCCCCGCAAAAATGCTGCCCAGCACCGACAGTACCAGCACCATGGGCAACACAAAGGCCCGGGTAAACCGGCCCCAAAAACCCGCCCCCCGAAAGGCCAGCCGTTCGGCCAGGGGAATGTCGGCGCGGCCGCAGGGTTAAGGAAAGCGTAACCAACCACATAGATCATGTAGGCCACTACGAGCAGCAGCCCCGGAATCACCGCACCCATGAACAAGTCGCCTACGGACACATTCATGACACTGCCCAGCAAGACCAAGATTACACTCGGAGGGATAATCTGCCCCAGCGTGCCCGCTGCTGCGATGGTTCCGGTGGCCAGTTCGGGCTGGTAGCCCCGGCTCAACATGGCCGGCAAGCTGAGCAGACCCATGGTGACCACGGTGGCCCCTACCACCCCTGTAGAGGCCGCCAACAAAGTGCCTACCACCAGCACCGAGAGGGCCAGCCCACCCCGCAAACCCCCAAACAGCATGGCCATGGTGTTCAGCAGCCGTTCTGCAATGCCCGATTTTTCCAACATGACCCCCATATAAACAAACAAGGGCACCGAAATGAGGACAAAATTGGTCATGGTGCCATAGATCCGCAGGGGCAACAGATTGAACAGGTCTAGGCCAAAAGTAAACAAACCAAAAAGGAGTGAAACTCCTGCGAGCGTAAACGCTACGGGATAGCCCAATAGCAAAAGGGCGAAGAGCGTTACAAAAAGGAGTAGTGCGACCATGAGGAATAGACAACCAAACGCGATTAAAAAGGAAAGGAGGACGGGCCTTTACTGGCCTGTAATATGCTGTTTTTTGTTTGAATGGCCAAAATTGTTGCTTATTTTTGCCCTATGCAACAGCAATTGAAAGTCTATAATACCCTCACGCGGGCGAAAGAATTGTTTGCCCCTCTGAATCCTCCCTTGGTGGGAATGTATGTCTGTGGTCCAACGGTCTATAATTTTGTCCACCTTGGCAACTGCCGGACTTTCACCTGTTTTGATATTATCAATCGCTATCTCAAGCATTTGGGCTATAAAGTCCGCTATGTGCGCAACATTACCGACGTGGGCCATTTGGTGGGCGATGCCGACGAAGGCGAAGATAAAATTGGCCGGATGGCCAAGTTGGAAAACCTAGAGCCGATGGAGATTGTGCAACGCTATGCCAATGATTTTCATGTGGTCATGCAGCAGTTGAACAACCTGCCGCCCAACATTGAGCCGACTGCTACCGGGCACATCATTGAGCAGATTGAGATGGCGCAAGCCATTTTGGCCAATGGTTTCGCCTACGAAGCCAACGGTTCGGTTTATTTTGATGTCAAAAAATACAATGAAAAGCATGAGTACGGCAAGTTGTCGGGCCGGATTTTGGATGATCTTTTGGCTGGACAGCGCGAACTGGACGGCCAGGCCGAAAAACGCACAGCAGAAGATTTTGCCCTCTGGAAAAGTGCCTCGCCCGACCACCTGATGCGCTGGCCCTCGCCTTGGGGCATGGGCTTTCCCGGTTGGCACTTGGAGTGCTCGGTGATGAGCAGTAAATACCTGGGTGAAACTTTTGACATCCACGGGGGAGGAATGGATCTCAAGTTCCCCCACCATGAGTGCGAGATTGCCCAGTCGGTGGGTGCCTGTGGCCACGAGCCGGTCAAGTATTGGCTTCACGCCAATATGCTCACCGTGAACGGGGCCCGGATGAGCAAATCAGTTGGGAACGGAATTTTGCCCCATCAGCTGTTTACTGGCCAGCACCCGCTGTTGGAGCAAGCTTACAGTCCGATGGTTTTTCGGTATGCCCTCTTGCAAACCCATTACCGCAGCACGATGGACCTCTCAAACGATGCCCTCAAAGCGGCCCAGAAATCCTGCCGAAAAGTGATGAATGGGCTGAGGATAGCCAAGGCCATGGTGTTTGTCGAGGATCCGGCCGTGGCCAAAAACCCAGCCTTGCCCGGTGAGGTACAGCAAATGGTAGAGGCTGTCTATCGCGGTATGAACGATGATTTCAACACTGCCGTGGCGTTGGCGGCCTTGTTGAACATCTTGAAAAAAATAAACTCCATCCACAATGGGTTGGTGCCTATGGCCTCGTTT
>JAYUVL010000028.1:0-2255 GCA_043754075.1 Cytophagales bacterium
GGCTTCGGCCACCCACAGCGAAGGCGCGTTTGCCGGGCTACTGTCAGTACCGAAACGAAAACAAGCGGTGTGCCAATTGATTTATTTTTTGTTAAGCAATTGATGGCCAAATACTTAATGCGCAACTGTTTGGGTGGATCCAAGATTCCCGAATCAAAATTGGACGGCCGGGCTGCAAAAATTGACGGTTGGCCGCATCCAAGGCAATGGGCAGCCCATTGGCGTTCAACCATTGGCTGCCCATTGTTGGCGTGGTTGTTTGTCCGGTTTGGCCAGGGCTGAAACTCAGCCTTGGTGATTGGCCCACCGGCGCGGCCTACGGCTTTTTTTGCGCCTCCAATGTCTCGGTGGCGTAAACGCCGCCCCCTTCGTTTTGGGTCGCGGGCTGGCCCCAGTTGCGCTGGTATTGGGCCGCGATCTGGAGGCTCATGGGCAGGAACACGAGCAGCGTGGGCACTAAAAAGATGGCGGCCTCATGCACAAAAACCATCCAGTACTGGATCAGGAACCAGGCAGGCACGATGATTACAAACAAGAACCGCAACAAGGGCGCGGTTTGCCCAAAGCGGTACAAGCTCAGGAAGGGGAGGAACAGCACCACCCCCAGCACTTCGCCGTGGGCCACCGGATGCAGCAAATTGCGGAAAAACATGCGCCACCCCGGCCCCAGCCACATATCGGTGAAGGCCGGCTGGTAACCGAAGTAGTACCTCACCCCCCCAAAAGCCACCGCGTAGGCCAACAAACTGGCCGCCACCCACCCCAAAGTGGCCTTGACAACAGAAGCAGGGGCCAGTCGCCAAGTGGCACTATCTTTGGCCCGCCACAGCAGCATAAAGGGGATGAGCAGGCAGGTCTCTCGGTTGAGGCAGGCCAAAAAGCTGAGCGGGACAAACCAATAACTGGGCAGGCCCCGGACCAGCACAATGCCCGCCGTCAGGTAAAAGACCACATCGTAGTACACGTTTAACCGCAAGTCGCTGTCATACACGCCGTTGGACATGGCAAAAGACGCAAACACCGCCCCAAAACCGATGAATACCCGGTCGATCCCCAGTTTGCGGTAGTACACTTGCATCAGGTACAATACCAGCAGGCCCAGCACCACCCGATGGAAAATGAGCACCACATTGTACTTGAGGTATTGCTCGGAATATTGGGTCGGCAGCAGTGCGAACGGGACCAGCTTGAATGCCGTATGGTCGGCCACCTGAAACATCAACTCCGTGACCACGGGGGCTAAGGCCCGGTATTGCCACGGGTTATAAAATTTCGACGTGCCGTTCAAGAACTCCAAGTGCCGGTACACATGGTCTTTACCGTGGGCATACTGGTAGTTGGTGTACACGGGGTAGGTGGTCAGGATCAGCAAACAAAAAGCAAGAAATACTTTCTGGCCCAGCTGTTTTGGTTTGGCTTGGGTAGTTGGGTGGTGCATGGTAGCAGATTGATCAATTGGGGGTGCATACCCCACCAATCGGCCGAACAAAGTCTGGGCCAACCTTAAATAAATCTGCAACTATCTGATAATCTATACTTTAAATATTTTTTTTGAACACCCCAATCACTCTAAGCTCAATTATTGCGCATTAGTCGTCAAATAATGACGATTGAACCGGGGCTCCGCTCACCCGTACCCGATGCCGACTGGCCAATAACCGGTGCAATTTGCGGCCAGTCCAATCCATCCTAGCCCCGCCAGCGGATGTTGGGAAACTGATCCTTGTCCAGCCCCAGTTCTTTCATCCGGGCCTTGAGGGTGTTCACGCTGATGTCCAGTTGGGTGGTGGCTTCTTTGAGCGTCCTGGCCGAGCGCAGGGCCTGGGTCACCGCTTCGCGTTCGGCCGCTTGGCGGGGCGACAGGTCGGTCACGGCCTCGAAAGCGTCGCGTCGCCGCTCCAAATTGGTGCAAATGCCCGATTGCCTCAGCATAGCCAAGTTGAGGGGCGAAGTTCGGCCCGCCAGCACGTAAATACTGGCGACCACGCCTTCCATTTCGCGGATATTCCCGTAATAGGGATAGGCCAACAGGTAGGCGAGCGCATCGGGAGCCAGCGTGATCGGCGGGAGGTGGTACAACTTGGCCCCGTTGGCCAGTAGTTTTTCCAGCATCAATTGGCGGTCGGCGGGGGCATATTGGCCCATGGGAGGCAAGTACAGCTCGATAATGGCCAGCCGATAGAACAGGTCGATGCGGAAGTTGCCCAGCTTGGCTTCCCGGAGCAGGTCGCGGTGGGTGGCCGCGATCACGCGCA
>JAYUVL010000029.1:0-13036 GCA_043754075.1 Cytophagales bacterium
GTGGCGATCCATCCGTACGGCCAAGGTCTCCAAGCTCTTGGACAGCACCCACGCGTTGAATGGGGACATGGACGGGCCAGTGTGCCGGGCAAAAAACCGGATCTCTTTGATCAGTTCCCGTTTGCCCAAAATGGCCCCACCGATCACCCGCCCCTGCCCGTCGATGAACTTAGTGGCCGAGTGGGTGACCAAATGGGCCCCATATTTGGCTGGGGTCTGGAGATAGGGCGTGGCAAAGCAATTGTCCACGTTGAGGATCAGGCTGTGCCGTGCGGCCAGTTGGCCCAGCCATTCCAAGTCGATGATGTCCAGGGCGGGATTGGAGGGCGTTTCGACAAAGATCATCTTGGTGTTGGGCTGGATGGCCGCTTCCCACGTATCGGGGGTGCCCATGTCCACGTAGGTGTGGGCGATGCCCCAGCGCGGGAACAACTGGGTGAAAATCTGGTGGGTGGAACCAAACACCGAGCGCGAGGCCACCACGTGATCGCCCGCCCGCAGGAGCGCGGCCATGCTGGCAAACATGGCTGCCATGCCCGAGGCCGTGGGGATCCCATCTTCGGTGCCCTCCAACTGGCAGAGTTTGTCGATCAGTTCAGTGTTGTTGGGGTTGGAGAAGCGGGTGTAGATGTTGCCCGGCTCTTCGTCGGCAAACAGGGCCCGCGCCTGTTCAGCATCTTCAAAAGTAAAGCTGGAGGTGAGGTACAGGGGGACGGAATGTTCCCGAAAATCACTTTGTCCGGCTTGAGTCCGGATGGCATTGGTCTCAAAATGTTCGTGCATGATCAACAAGGAGGATTACAGGGCCACTGGGCGGGCCGACATTACATATTTGGTGTCGGTCTGGCTGGTCACGACAAAACCCAACTTAAGGTAAAACTGAAAGGCGCGCTCATTGACCCGAAAGACCTCCAAAGTTACCGTTTTCCTTTGTTTGCTGGCCTCGACGAGCAAATCTTCGATGAGTTTTCGGCCAATGCCCTGGCCTTGGGCGGCTGCTTTGAGGTAGATGCCGCATATAAAAAAGGAATCAATGTGCTCGGTCACTTCCCAAGTACCCACCGGCTGGCCCGCCACTTCCACCACCCAAAAGCGGCTGGCGTGGGTCGGGGGATGATATGCCTCGAAGGTTTCACGGTGGAACTGCCACTGGAACGTTTCATCCCAGTCCCAGATCTGGTCCACAAAGGCCCCAATCGCTTCCCGCTTGATCGCGTAGGTGATCGCCAAGTCATCGGTAGTCACAGGACGTAAGAAAAAATCAAGCATAGTAGGGGCGTTCAACCAAAGGTAGTGCTTAAAAAGAGACAATTAGTTTTTAAAAACCCGTTGGCAGCCAAAGCAACGGGCTGGCTGCCTTTGTACAACTGACATTTCGTATTTTTGTCAAGCATTAGGAGGCGCGGAGCAGTGCCTATCACCTAAAAAAGCTGGGGGAGCGGCACTTGGTTGGCCAGGTGTAGAGCTGGTTTCCTTCACCACCAGCTTACATTTTTTACTTGAATTTACAAATTGTTTGATTCGCCATTCCAAGGCAAAGCAATGGCCGCCCTTTGATTTGGGAACCGCCCCCTGATATAGTCCGTATGAGTTCATGAGATGGCTCCCTTTCAGGTTATCCATTTCCACCACATGGTGCCCAATTTGGGTGGGCCCGTTGGTGGGCGAGTGGAATTGGTGCTTAAATTGTTGCGCCTCCGATTAGGCATCCTTTAAACCGCTGGCCACCGCGTAATCTTTCATTGCGCCGTCGGTCCGGCTGTTTGCCGTTGTTCCCACTTGACATTGCACCATGCTCCACGACCAGCGCAACCTGTTGCGAAAACTTACGGCAAAAAAAATTTTTAATGGGTTGAAAGTACTGGGCTCTTATTATTGGTCGCGGTGGATGGGGCGGCCGATCCACGCGGGCCTGCCCGTGAGCATTGCGGTGGAGCCTACCACCTCCTGCAACCTGCGCTGCCCCGAGTGCCCGAGTGGGTTGCGCTCCTTCACCCGGCCCACGGGGATGCTGCCTCTAGCCATGTTCCAAGCGTTGATTGATGAGTTGGCGGCCACCCTGGTCAACCTGACGTTCTATTTTCAGGGTGAGCCGTACCTCCACCCCCAATTTATTGAGCTGGTGCGCTACGCCGCCAACCGCCAAATTTATACGTCTACTTCCACCAATGCCCATTACCTGACCGACGACAACGCCCGCCGCACGGTAGAGTCGGGCTTGGATCGGCTGATCATTTCCATTGATGGCACCACCCAAGAAAGCTACCAAGCCTACCGGATCGGGGGAAAATTGGCCAAGGTGATCGAAGGAACCCAAAATGTGCTGCGCTGGAAAAGGGCCTTGCGGTCGCGCACCCCCCACGTAGTTTTCCAATTTTTGGTGGTGGGGCCCAATGAGCACCAAGTGGATGAGGTGCGGCAATTGGGCCAATCACTGGGGGTGGACGAAGTGACCTTCAAAACGGCCCAGATCTACGATCATGAGCACGGCTCACCGCTGATTCCCACCAATGAGCGGTTTTCGCGCTATGCCCGCCAGCCCGATGGCACTTACCGGATCAAAAACCGTTTGGAAAATGGGTGCTGGAAAATGTGGCATTCCTGTGTGGTCACTTGGAACGGGGCCGTGGTGCCCTGCTGTTTCGATAAAGATGCCCATTACCAACTGGGCAATGTGACCGATCATGGGTTTCGGGCCGTGTGGGGCAGCCCGGCTTACCGCCAGTTTAGGCAACAATTGCTCCATTCGCGCCGCCAGATCGACATTTGCCGCAATTGCACCGAAGGCACTCAAGTATGGGCCTAGTTGGGACCTGGGGAATCGGTCTTGGCGGCTCTTTTGACTTTGTGTGCTTCTAGCCAAGCCATGCCCTCCGCTAGAGTATCAAAATAAGCATGTTCACAGGCGGCCTCTTTGACCAGGTCTCTAAAATCGTCAATGGTCAGTTCGGCGTAGAAATCTTTGGGAAGAATAATGGCCTCGCCCCGGAAACCGAGCGGAATGATGCGGGGCAGTACCTCAGTGGCAAACCATTCCATGGCCTCGCTAAATCCCCCCTCGCACAGGCTAAAATCCGAAATGCAACGCATGGCGGGTAAATGGTTCTGATCGGTGTGCAACACCAAATACTGGATGACGGCTTTCATCTGGGCCATGTCCACAAAACCCAACCAAGAGTGAATGCTTGCGTAGTAGTGGGGAAGGTAGGTATATTCAAAAATAGCCTTGCCCACGCGGTTTTTAATGGTAAAATGCAGTGGGTCTGCCACGATGAGTTGCAGGCCAAGCGAGGATAATGCTTCCATATAGTGTAACTGTTGAACAATGACAATGGCCAAACCGAGTGGATTGGCCACCGAGTTATTGTGAGCACATAATGGGCCAAGCCACTGCTGCGGGCCATCTTTTTCCCGGAAAGACCGGTTAAAAAATAGAGAAATGCAGCGTTGGGCTAGCCCAGTTCTGCAATCACGGTCTGGCCCGCCGAAGTCTTGTCATCTATCTTGACGATCACTTTGGCATCCAATGGCAGAAAAATATCCACCCGGGAGCCAAACTTGATAAAGCCAAACTCATTGCCCTGTACCACGCGCTGGCCCTCGGCCACGTACCAACAGATCCGCCGGGCCAATGCCCCCGCGATCTGGCGGAACAGGACTTCCACGCCCTTTTCGTTTTGGACCACCACCGTGGTGCGCTCGTTTTCGGTGCTGGATTTGGGGTGCCAAGCCACCAAATACTTGCCGGGGTGATATTTAAAATATTTCACAATGCCCGACACCGGATTGCGGTTAACGTGCACATTGATCGGTGACATAAAGATAGAGATCTGCCGCCGCTTGGCATTGAAATATTCTGGTTCCAAGGTTTCCTCGATCACCACCACTTTGCCATCGCAAGGGGCCAAGATCTGGTTGGGGTTGCGCTCCACCTGCACCACTGGGTTGCGAAAAAACTGCAATACTATGATGAAAAGCAACAGACTGACGATCAAGGCAATGTTGTGCAGGCCTAATTGCAGAGGCAGCCAATAATTGAGGCCAACATTGAGGGCGGTCAAGATGAGCAATACGACAAGTAGGGTCGCGTATCCTTCGCGGTGGATGGTCATTGGGCAAGATTTTAGGTCAGCACAAAGTTAAGGTATTTGTCAAACTATTCGCTTTCGGCCTGAAACCAACCCGCGTAAGTGATATAATTGCCCGAGATGCGCCCGAGCATTTCCCGGAGTTTGTCATCCACGGGCTTGATCTTTTTGGCGGGCACTCCGGCGTAAAGGTAGCCAGCTTCAACGACCATGTTTTCCAGCACGACCGCCCCGGCAGCGACGATGGCCCCCGACTGGACCACCGCGTGGTCCATCACGATGGCCCCCATCCCGATCAGGCAGTCGTCTTCCAAGGTGCACCCGTGGACAATGGCCCGGTGGCCAATGGATACCCGGCTCCCAATCTTGGTGGGGGCCTTTTGGTAGGTACAATGGATGATGGCCCCGTCTTGGATGTTGGTTTGGTCGCCAATGTGGATGTAATGAACATCGCCCCGGACTACGGCATTGAACCATACACTGCACTGCTCCCCCATGATTACCTCACCCACAATCGTAGCGTTTTCGGCCACAAAACAATTTGCCCCAATTACCGGGGCAATGCCCCGCACGGATCTGATCACTGCCATGGTCTAAGGATTTTGCGTTACTTTTGAGCCAAAAATACATCGCACTGGCGTAACCGCGCCTTTTTTCTTAAACATTCCAATATGGCAAGGATACTTACGGGCATCCAAAGTTCTGGCCGGCCCCATTTGGGCAACCTCTTGGGGGCCATTATGCCGGGCGTCAAACTATCGAGGGAGGAGAAGAACGAAGCCTATTTCTTTATCGCCGATCTCCACTCGCTCACCACCATCAAGGAAGCACGGGTTAGGCAGGACTATTCAAATGCAGTGGCCGCTGCTTGGCTGGCCTGCGGTTTTGATACTGACAAAAACGTGTTCTATCGCCAGTCGAGAGTGCCCGAAGTATGTGAGCTGGCGTGGCACTTGAGCTGCTTTACGCCCTTTCCCATGCTGGCCAATGCCCACTCGTTCAAGGACAAGGCCGACCGGCTGTCGGACGTAAACGCTGGGCTGTTCACCTATCCAGTATTGCAAACGGCAGACATCATCCTGTACAACGCCCACTTTGTGCCCGTTGGGCAAGATCAGCGGCAGCACTTGGAGATGGCCCGGGACATCGCCGAGGCGTTCAATCATCAGTATGGTGAAACCTTTGTGGTGCCCCAAGCCAAAATCAGCGAAGATATTATGACCATCCCCGGCACCGACGGCCATAAAATGAGCAAGTCATACAACAACACGATTGATGTTTTCTTGCCCGAAAAAGAGTTGCGCAAGCAAGTGATGAGCATCATTACGGACAGTACACCGCTTGAGGAGCCCAAAAATCCCGATCAGTGTACTGTTTTCCGGCTTTACTCGTTGGTCGCAGCTGAGGCGAAGGTGGCCGAGATGCGAGCCAATTATTTGGCGGGTGGCTATGGCTATGGCCACGCCAAACAGGAACTCTTCGTTCAGCTATTGACGGTCTTTGCCAAGGAACGTGAAATTTTCAATTATTTTTTGTCCAACCTGCCAGAGTTGGACAAAAAATTGAGAGAGGGAGAAGACAAAGCCCGGTTGGTAGCCCAACAAACCCTGGCCAAAGTCCGACAAAAATTGGGTTTTGCTTAAATCAGCGATGAATGCGCTAATTAACAGCACACTTGAAGCATTTCAGTTACTTGGCCAAAAAATTACAATATTTATCGGCAACCAACATGTCATTGTTCAATACCCACCTCTTGGAAACAATATTGCGGGCCAGCTCCGATGGAGTTTTTGCTTGTGATGCGCAAATGAATATTTGGGCGTGGAATCCATCAATGGAGGTATTGTTGGGCATATCAACTGGTGCGGCCATCGGCCAATCTCTTTATAGCCTGCTGCCCGAATGGGCGGGCGCAGAAGCTCAGTGGGCCATTGCCCAAGACCAAGCCTTGGTTCCCAAAGTGTGGCCTGATCAAAAACTGTGCAACACCATTACGGGAAAAGTGCATTCAGTTGAGATTCATTTTTATGCCTTGAGCACTGCGGCCCAAGATGTAGGTGCGGGAGCCACTGACCAGTCGGGCATCTTGGGCATTGTCAAAATCCAAGCCCCTGCTTTTGCCGATTACAATCCATACAACCTATTGGAAAAAAACTCGCTGGTGGCCATCCAAGGTTTTGGTTTGGATGGTACTATCCATTATTGGAACCAAGCGAGTACCAAGTTGTATGGCATTAGCTCCAAAACTGCTGTTGGCCAAAACATGGATGTGGTGTTCAAGTTTACCAATTCAGAGAAAAGTATTCGAGCCATTATGGATCAGGTATTGCTCACCGAGCAACCCTCACTCCCGGGCGAGGATGAAGTGGAAGCAATGGGCGGCAGGCGGGTGTGGATCCTGCACGCAATCATCCCTGCGACTCGACAGGGCAAAATTACTGGCTTTTTTTGTGTAGATGTAGATACTACCGATCGCCGGCAAGTGGAAGAGCGGCTGATAGCCAACCAAGATTTTATGGAATTATTGCTGTCCACGATGCCAGATTTTATTTACATTTATGATTTGAATCTACGGCAATATCAATTCGTCAATAGTTCGGTGCAAGACCTATTGGGGTATGACAGGGCCGAGGTATTGGCTGGGAAAACCAATCTCGATCAGTTGATCCATCCCGCCGATGTGCAATCTTATCGGAATCTGATCGATAAAATAGCTTCATCTCCCAAGATGGAGCAGGTGCACAGCATTGAATATCGGCAAAAGAACAATCAAAATGAATGGCGGTGGCTGACTGATCGGATGAGGGTATTCAAACTTAACGAAAACGGTACCCCTGCCAGTATCATTGGTTCGCGGCAGGACATCACCAGCCTCAAAGATGCGGAGCGCGATGTGCAAAAACTCCTCCGGCACACCGAAGTAAAAAATCGGGAGATTCAAGGACAAAACAGTGAGCTGGCCCTTCGCGAAGAGGCATTGCGCGAAACCAACGCTGAACTGGAAGAAAAGAGTGAGGAATTGAGCAAAAAACACAGTGAACTGGAAAAAGTGGTTGATGAGTTGAAAGAACGCAATTTTGAGCTTGATCAGTTTGTCTATAAAATTTCCCATGACATCCGCTCGCCCCTCACTTCCATTTTGGGGCTGGTGAACCTGATCCGCATGGATCCCGATCCCCAAGTCATTACCGACAGCCTCCTCCACATGGAACGGAGTGTGCTCAGGTTGGATAATTTTGTCAAATCAATGCTCAACTATGCCAAGACGAGCCGGGTGGAAAGCCAATCTCAACCCATTGATTTCGGTCAAATGATCACTCAATGTTTGTCTGATTTGATCTATTTGGATTACTTCGATAAAATTGAGAAAACCATCCGCGTAGAGGGCAAGGTGGAGAACTTTCGGGGCGATAGGTTGCGCATAGACATCATATTGCGCAATTTAATTTCCAACTCGATAAAATATAGCAATAAAACTGCTGCCAGTTCTTTTCTAAATGTTTTTATTACGGTGCAAAACAATGTTTGTGCCATCACCGTGGCTGATAATGGAATTGGGGTGCGGGCAGAATACCAGCACAAAGTTTTTGAGATGTTTTTTCGGGCCACCGAAAAGTCTGACGGATCGGGGTTAGGGCTGTACATTGTCAAGCAAACCGTTGACAAAATGGGCGGAAACATCCAGATGGAAAGCTTACATGGCTTGGGCACCTCCATCACGGTAACGCTCCCGAGCGTTTAGCCCGTCCTGTTCAACCAAAATTTGCGCTCCGGGCAGGGATAGATCACCAATCAGCTTTCCCATTGAGCGGTTTCCCCCAATCATCGTAACTTTGGTGTGTTTTCTGACTCCAAACAGCATAAATCGAATGTTGCCCAATGCCCCTCCCGCTCGTTTATGGCATTTTCCGATTCAGTTCCGGTTTGCAGCGGGCCTAATATTGGCCATGCATATTTTCGGGTTTGGCCTCATGTGCTGGCCACTCACACGGGCATTTTTCATTGCCCTTACCCCGGTCAACTTACTTGTCTCGGCAGGTTTACTTTATCTGTTTCAATCGCCGGTGGTGGAGGAGATTCCGCCAAATAGATCACTGGTTAGGGCAAATGGCCAGTTTTTTTGGGTTGCGGCCCTATGTATGTATGCCGGGGGATTTTTGGCCGAAGTGGCCGGGGTGCAAACGGGCGCCATTTTTGGCCGATATGAGTATGGGCAAGTGCTGGGCCCCAAAATATGGGGCACGCCCCTGGTGATTGGGGTCAACTGGTTTATCCTCATCTGCACTTCCACTAGCTTGTGCGAAACGCTGGACTGGCCTTGGCCCGCCAAAGTAGCAGCAGCAGCGGTGCTCATGGTGGCCATGGACGGGCTGATTGAGCCAGTGGCCATCCACCTCGGTTTTTGGAACTGGTTTGGCCAGCCCATTCCGCTCCAAAATTACGGGGCTTGGTTGGTCATCTCCTTGCTGCTTATTGGCTTGTTCCACCGTTTGGGGGCGGTACGCCCCAATCCCATTGCCCCAGTTGTGCTGGGTGCGCAAATTTTCTTTTTTGTCGGCCACAATGTCGTGATTTGGTGGGGGTAAACGATGCTTTTGGCCCGATAAACGCCCCAAATACAGTTGGGCCCACGAGTTGGGAAGCTCACATCGGCCGAAGGTTGATCTCCGAAGTGACAGGTATATAACTTTTACGCCCCTCACCCCTTTGGTGGTTTGGTTTTTACCTCGAGAGAAGCGCGTGTTACCTTGGGCGCTCTCTGCACATCATTGCTTTACCAATGTAGAGATTAGGGATGCACTTTGTCCAACAGAAAAGCAATTTGAACAATGGGCAGGTACAAAAACGACCCAAACATCATCATTTTGGCGGCTTTTTCGGTTCGTACTTTGATCAAATAAATATTTTGAATCAAAAACAGCCCACCACTTACTGTGACAACAATGGCCGAAACCAGCCCAGTCATGCCGTATTGGGCGGGCAACAAGCCAATGGGCAATAAAAACAAGGTATAGGTCATCATGCTGAATGCCGTGCTGAAATCGCGGTCACCGCCAGAGGGCAATAGCCGGAATCCCGCTTTTTTGTAATCTTCGTCGGCCACCCAGGCAATGCTCCAAAAATGGGGAAATTGCCAAATAAATTGGATGGCAAACAGGATCAGTCCTTCCATCCCGATATAACCAGTTTGGGCAACCCAGCCGATGAGCGGGGGGAAAGCCCCGGGAAACGCACCCACAAATACTGCAATGGAAGACTTTTGTTTCAATGGGGTATAAGCAAAACCGTACAAAAGCAGTGAAAACAAGCTTAAGACCGCCGATAAAGTATTGACAAACAGGATCATGATTGCCGTGCCCGACACCATGAGCACAACGGTGTACACCAAGGCTTCGTTTACGCTCAAACGGCCCGTTGGCAGCGGACGGTTGCTAGTGCGCTTCATCAATTTATCGGATTCCCGTTCAATAATTTGGTTGATCGTATTGGCGGCACCCGTGATCAAGAAACTGCCGAGGCACAACATTCCAAGTTTTAACCAATCGACTGCTCCATCGTTGGCCAATAAATAGCCAAATGCGCCGGAAAATACTACCAAAGCCGACAATCGGAATTTTAATAACTGAGAATACTGCTGCAGCTTCAATGAAAGAGGATAGATAGATACAGTTTCTGGAGACATGGTCAAAATCAAAATGGAACGAAAAACGTATTCAAATGGGTGAACAGTGCGATCTATTCACGATGATGGGCACTTTGGATATCGGTTGCACTGATGGTGCTAAATCGGAAGATTGCTTTCAAAATTATTGATAATCAAATAATTGGTAAGAAATAGTTTGAAAACGGACCCGATTTTCGAACAAAGCTTGAACGCCAAGGTGCAGGCCACTTACTTAGACCTGCATCCTCCACCATAGACTAAACCACTTTGGCATACATCTGGTTTTGAAAATTATCGTGGGGCACTGGCACACTCCGGCCCACAAGAAGCCAAAGCCAGAACTGCGCCCCAAAAATGAGGGCCGCCAAGCCCAAGTGGAGCGGCTGCAATATCGCTGGGATGGCAAAATAGGCCATGCCCGCCCCGGTGGCAATTTCGGCCGCCAGCAAGCCCAGCAGTATTTGTGCCCAGCGCTGATGAGACAGGCCCCCGGTCACCGTTGACAAGTTGCGCTGCAATACCCGGACAAACCAGAAATTGAGCCCAAAGATCAACAGAGAGTAGCTGCGGTGCACGTAAAATTCCCAACCCAACTGGTCGATCCAAGTAGGGCGGGCCGCTTCGCCCAACTGCCCAGCCACGGCATCCAAAGCCTCGCGCACCTGAGTACCTAATATGACCTGCCCCAAAAATAGGCCCATGTTGAGTAACAGTAGCCCTTTGAGCAGTGATTGTTCTCCCAGCACAACCGGGGCCGCCACAGTTCGCCTGGATCGGGCCACGGCATAAATCAGCACCACCACTACCGCCAGTGCCCCCAGCATGTGGATAGTGATGGTGGAAGGCAACAGGTTGGTATAGACCACAATGGCCCCCAAGCCAGCTTCAAACAAGACCAGTACCAAGGCAAGGGCGCTCAGCCACACCACCCGCCGATCTTTGTGCCAAAAGCCGAAGGAAAAGGCAAAGGTGAGCAAAATAAACACGCCAGTGAGCGCACCCAACAAACGGTTGAGGTACTCGATCCAGGTCTTGGTGGCATTAAATGGCTCATCGGCATAGACGGAAGGATCATTGGTGATTTTATTTGCCAGATCAGCATAGCCCAACCGGGTTAGCAGCTTGCCAAACTTTAGGTTTTTGTCCTTGCGCTGGGCGGTATAATCCTCTCGATAAGTGGCTGGTAGCTGGTTTTCGGCGGTAGGGGGCACATATTGCCCGAAGCATTTGGGCCAGTCGGGACAGCCCATGCCTGAGCCAGTGCTGCGCACAATGCCACCCACAATGATAAGTAAATAAACAGTGGCCACCGTTACCACTCCAAACCGGCGAAAAGCGTTTTCCATAGCACTAGCCGAAAAAATCGCCGCAAATATACGCTCAAACCTTGGATTAACATCCGATTTAGTGGAATTAGAACTACCCAGTTTCCCATTTTCTTTTTTAGCGCAATCGCGGTTGGGCGGTTGGCGAAAATCAACCGCTTGGCAATGCCGCCATTGCTCACCTGAAAGAATGGTGACCGGAGAAATGTGGTGGTTCTTTGGGCTATCGCAAAAAAGACTGTTCCTAAACTTGGCCAGCGCACTCTTTTGGCACGCCAACATTAAGCCGTCGTATTGATTACTCGGCTCAACCTTTTGGTTCAAGCTTGGAATTGGGGTTCAAATAGTGGTTTTAGGCTGCGCTTGATTCAAGGTGCCTCTTTGCATGGCCCCCGACTGGCTTTTAAACGGCACCCTTGATCTACGGCGGGCCAATTGTCCCTGGCGGTAGCTACTCGGTCGGCTCGTCTTTTTGTTCGGCTGTCCACTGGCGTACCTGCTTCCACAGGCCCGCAGCAAAAAAGCCGCTGCCAACCACGCTTACCAAACCAAGCCCGTCATAGATCAGGGCAACTGAGGTAGTCCCCCACGTGGGTATCATGTAAGTGATGGCTTGGTACACTACACTCAAGATAAACCCAATGACCGTCCCAATGACCATTAGCAAAACTGAAGTGCTTTTTTGGCGGCTGTACAGATAAACACTTGCCCCAATTACAACCAGGCCGGGAATGAAACGGATAAGTGCAACCAATTGGGTGAGTATTGGCCATAAAAAATTTTCTGACATAGACATCGCGCCCAGCCGCTATGATCACTCAGTTGGCCTAGGCATAGTTAAGCGGAATAGCTGATTTTTCTATTGGTCGGGATAAAACACTGGGTAAAACGCGAGCCGATTGGCAAGCAATCCCAAGCGGCGGTTGCTTCTGAATGACGGGTCATTTGGGGAATTCTCCCGCAGTTTAAGCTTATCCAACCGTGCATTTCACTCCCTACATTCCGGCACTTCGCCCTTTGCCAATCGCAAATCGGCATTTCAAAGCCCATTTTTTGTATCCTCCGCGCTTTTCTTAGCGTTCACTGCCATAATTCTAATCTAATTGTATAAAAACGTATGAAACTTTTTTCAATTATCTGTTGCCTATGCTTCCTTGCTTTGGGAGCACAAGCACAAAACCAATGGAGTGCCGACATCGCCATTGGTACACACGGCGTAGGATTGCCGTGGTTAAACGCTCCAACTTCTAAACGCGGCTCAATGCTGACGGGCGAAGTCCACCGACGTTTGGGCAGTTTGGACAATGGCAGCTATTTCAAATTTGGGCTGAACATTAGCTTCTACACCCATGACAGAATGAAGAACACTGTCCTTATCATGCCGATCCTCTCTTACCGGATTGGGATTGGCAGTGTTTTCATCGAGCCAAGTTTGGCATTGGGCTATGCAGGGTCAACCCTTTTGAAGCAGACCTTTACTGCTGATGGCAACGGCAACTATCAATCAAGCAAAAACAAATGGTTGTCAGGCTTTTCCGCCCAGCCTCGCCTGCGATTGGGTGCGCGCGTCAACGAACAGTTTGATGTGTATGCCCAATATTCCCTCCAAGTGGAAGGGCTGTACAATGCCATGCCGGTTCTGCCTTGGCAAAGTTTACAAGTGGGCACGTCGTATTCTTTCAAGTAATCCAACAAAACTTAAACTTTCAAAAGACTTAAAAATATGCAACTCGTCAATTTTAAATATAAGACAAGCTTTTTTGCCGTTTTTTTTATTTTTATGTGCGCTGCCTGTGCGAAGTTGGACGCGCCATTTCCCCAAAATGCGTTGACACAGTGCAACAATAACCAATTTGCCGACCACCCCAAAAATCAAGTCTATTCGCAAATCGTCAAAGACTTGGCCCTAAAACAAAATATACCAGGGTTGAGTATGCTGTTAGAAAAAAGGGGTGTGC
>JAYUVL010000030.1:0-20177 GCA_043754075.1 Cytophagales bacterium
CCTTGACCGTGCCGGTGGCCTCTTCATAGGAGTGCAGGCTGATGTTGCCCCCGTCGCCCTCAACGGCCGGCCGGATGTACTCATCCAAAATTTCCTTGATCTTGCGGACGGTCTCCGAATCGTTTTCGGTTCCCGCGCCCGGGACGGCCTCCACCAGACCGGAAAATACTTCACTGCCCTCCTCCAAATAGTTTTTGAGGAAATGGCGCACCACGGGTACTTTCTCGGCCCAGTCGCTGGCCTCGTCCTTGGTGATGGTCACGAAGTTTTTGGTGATGAACACCCGGCGCACAAAGTCAAACTTGAAAAGTTCTTGGGCCATGGGCGAATCGGTGGCGGTGGCAGCCTCGGGGTAGTCGCGCAGAAAGTCGTCGTCGGGGGCCAGCATGGTGTTCACCACAAATTTCATGGCCTCGGGATTGGGCACCGACTCGGTGTAAACACTGATCAATTTTTTATAGAGCAAATCTTGGTTGTACATAGCCATGGAGCGGGTCAAATATAAAGGATTGTTTCTGGCAATTTTTCAGCCAAAAACTTCATAACAAAGATAAGCCAAAAACTGTTTGTGGGGCAATTGACTGTGCCATAAATTAGGTCTTGAGCACTGCGCCCCGCCTTGGGCCCAAAAAGCGATGGGCTTGGGTCGGCCCAGCAAAAAACTGGCCCAGCAAAAACTGGGGTAAAAAATGACCCCTGAAATCATTATTGCCTCCTTTTGGGCAGGCAAATGGGTTACAAAAAACAACAAAATTAAAAAAACAACATACTTATTCATTTTTTCAACACAAATGAATTAGCAATTTGTTAATATTAGAAGTTGGCTTACCATACCTGAACCTGTAACTTTGTGCCTTAAAAAAATCACTTTATCATGAAAAACTTTTTACTCTTATTTATTGGGGTTCTAATGGTAGTGAGCTTGGCGCAAAATACGTATGCCCAGGTTACCACCTCTGCTTTGACCGGGGTGGTCAAAGACGAAAAAGGCGAGGGCCTGCCCGCGGCCAACGTAATTGCGATCCACGGCCCGTCGGGCACCCGTTATGGAGCATCGACCCAAACCGATGGCCGCTATACTATCCCCGGCATGCGCGTGGGCGGACCTTACAAGGTGACGGTTACATTTGTGGGCTATAGAGAGCAAGTATTTGATAACATCTTTTTGAGCCTAGGAACCGCCGCCGACGTAAGTGCCAAGATGACTTCAAGTGATGTGGAACTGAGTGAAGTGGTGGTGCAGGCCAGCAAAAACGATGTGTTCAGCTCTGAACGCACTGGGGCCGCCACCAACATTGGTAAGGATCAGATCAACAACATGCCGACCCTGAGCCGCTCGATCGGCGATTTTACGAGGTTGACCCCTCAAGCCAGCGGTACTTCGTTCGGCGGACAGGACTCGCGTTTGAACAACATCACCATCGACGGTTCGCTGTTCAACAACAGCTTTGGCTTGTCGGGGCAGCCCGGTGGCCGGACAGGTTCTACCCCCATCTCGCTCGATGCCATTGAAGAGGTACAGGTGAACTTGGCCCCGTTCGATGTGCGCCAAGCCGGTTTCGTGGGAGCGGGAGTGAATGCCGTGACTCGCAGCGGCACCAATGACCTGAGTGGTTCAATCTTTTATAACGTTCGCAATAAAAGTTTTGTGGGCGACCGGGCTAAGGGCAACCCCGTCACTGTGGGCGACTTTAACCTCTACCAAGCTGGTTTCCGCTTGGGTGGGGCATTGATCAAGAACAAATTGTTTTTCTTCCTAAACGGCGAGCAGGAACGTGAAACTTTCCCAGGCACCACTTTTCGGGCCAATGCTGGTGGCGAAGCGGTAACTGGCAACACTACCCGCGTACTTGCCTCGGATTTGGACGAGATGAGCAATTTCCTCCGTAGCCGATTCAACTATGAAACCGGTCCGTACCAAGACTACAACAATCAGTCTCGCAGCGACAAGTTTTTAGTTAAATTGGACTATAATATCAGCGAAAAACACAAACTAAGCGTGCGCTATTCGCACTTGAATTCTCAAACTGATATTCTGACCAGCAACAGTACTACCATCGGTGGAGATCGCCGTGGCAACTTAGCAGCGTTAAACTATCAAAACTCCAACTACTTGCAGCTCGAGAAAATCCGCTCAGTGATTGGCGAGTTGAACTCCAACTTTGGCAAGATATCCAATAACCTGATCGTGGGCTACACTTATCAGAACGAAGATCGGGGTTCGCGTGGCTCTTTCTTCCCGTTGGTCGAGATTTTGAACGGTGGTCAAACCTACATGACTTTCGGTTTTGAGCCTTTTACGCCTAGCAATAAGCTTAATTACAGCACATTCCAGATCCAGAACAATTTGACTTATTATGGCCGCAATCACATTATCACGGCTGGGTTCAGTGTAGAGCGGTTGGCATTTGAAAACGTGTTCTTCCCCTTCTCTCAGGGTCGCTACGCTTTCAATTCCCTCACCGATTTTTACACAGCTGCCAATGGTTTTTTGGCCAATCCCAGCTTGACTACCTCGCCTGTCAACGTGCGCAACTACCGCCTCAACTTTTCGGCCCTGCCCGGTGGTGCTGAACCAGTACAACCTACGGAGGTGACCTACGCCGGCGTGTACCTGCAAGATGAATGGACACCCTCAGACAAGTTTAAGCTTACAATGGGCTTGCGAGCAGATATCCCCTTCTTTGGCAATACCGCATTGAACAACCCCATAGTGGAGGGCCGCTCTTTCCGTGATGAGACCGGGGCCTCGGTGCAATACAGTACTTCCAAACTGCCCAACTCGAACATCTTGTGGTCGCCCCGCTTGGGCTTCAACTGGGACGTGACCGGTGACCGTAAAACCCAGTTGCGCGGCGGTACCGGTATCTTTACTGGGCGACCCGCCTTCGTATGGATTTCCAACCAAGTGGGCAATAACGGGGTGTTGACCGGCCTCATCAACATTGATAATACCACTGCTTTCCCCTTTGATCCCAACCCAGCCCGGCACATCCCGGCCAATCCTGCCTTGCCTTCTTCGTTCAACATTGCAGTGACAGATCCCAACTTCCGCTTCCCGCAAGTATGGCGCACCAACCTGGCGGTGGATCAAAGACTGCCTGGCGGCATTATCGGTACCTTGGAATTTATCTACAGCCGCAACGTGAACCAAGTGTATTATATTGACGCTAACCGCGAGCCTGCAACCCAGACTTTTGCTGGGCCTGACAACCGCTCGCGTTTCCCAGGTTCTGGGCTGACCGGTGCGACTCAAAACAATGCCATTCGGATCAATGACAACATTACCGATGCCATCGTTCTGAAAAACACCAACCAAGGTAGTGCTTATACTATTACCGCCCGTTTGGAAAAGAATTTTGATTTTGGCCTCAACATCATGGCCGCTTACAACTTTGGCGTGTCCAGCAACCTGATCGATCCGGGTTCCATTGCCTTCACCTCTTGGTCGGGCAACTTCGCTACCCGGGGCAGCAACCTGCCCGACCTGGCTTTCTCGGATAACGACCAGCGTCACCGGGCCATCAGCTCGATTGGCTACCGCAAGAACTTGGGCCGCTTTGCCACCATCAGTGCCAACCTTTTCTGGGAAGGCCGCAATCAAGGCCGCTTCACCTACCGGATCAATGGTGACATGAACGGGGACGGGGTGAACGGCAACGACCTCATATATGTACCGCGCGACGCCAGTGAGCTCTCCTTTTTGCCACTAGTAATCGGCACTGGGGCCGCTGCTCGCACTTTCTCGCCCCAAGAGCAGGCTGATGCCTTTAACCGCTTTATTAACCAAGATGAATACCTCAGCTCGCGCCGGGGCCAATACACTGAGCGCAACGGGGTCATTTTCCCTTGGATCTACCGTGCCGACTTCAGCTTTATCCTGGACCTTAAAGTGTATAAGAAAAACACTCTCCAGTTCCGGGCCGACATTTTCAACGTGGGCAACCTGATCAACCAAAATTGGGGCGTGGGCAACTCGGTAATTACCACCACTCCCATTGCTGCGGCTGGGGTCAATGCCCAGGGTGTTCCTCAATACCGGATGGTGAACATCGGCACGACCACTAACCCCGAGCTTCCCAATACTACTTACCGCACCGGCACTTCCACGCTGGATGTGTATCGGATGCAGTTTGGGGTGCGATATACTTTCAACTAATCAACCCAACTCCTACCTACCCACGGGCAGCCGCAAACGCGGCTGCCTTTTTGTTTTTTCGCGATCTAACATAAATTGCTTGGCCCGATCAAAAACCTCTGGAAGGTTTTTTACCTTTGCTGGCACGCTCCTCAAAATGAACCGGACCCTACCTTATCTGTTGTTACTTGCTGGATTGGCCCTGGTGGCCTGCCAAGACAAGGCTGCCCAAGTGGATCATTGGCAGCGCATCGGCGATTTTCAGGATCGCCGCCTCACCGATTCACTCCTGCCTTATTTGGCCGGCGACAACCCCGACCATCGCCATTGGGCCACTTTGGCCTTTGCCTCCGTACAAGACACCTTGGCCGTGCCCGAACTGACCCGACTGCTCAACAAGGATCCCGAGGAGCGAGTGCGCCATGCCGCCGCTTATGCATTGGGCCAAACCGCCCACGTGGCCACTGTGCCCACGCTGCTCTATTCGTTCCAGACCGAAAACCTGAGCCAACCCGTGCGCGCGGCGATTTTGGAGGCCATTGGCAAGTGCGCCGACAGCAGTGCCGTCGATTTTTTGGCTTCCCTCAGCCTCCCCGGGCCCGACTTGGGCACTTTGCGCCATGGGCAGGTGCTGGGCCTGTACCGCGCCCTGCTCCGCTCCATTGCCCTGCCCTCGGGCACCGAAAAAGTGGTTTCCTACTTGGATCGCAGCTATCCAGATTCGCTGCGCGTCATGGCTGCCAGCTATTTGGCCCGCAACTCCCCAAAAAATTACGAGGCAATTGCCCCAGCCCTGATGAAGTGGATGATCAATGATACCCAACCGCTGGTGCGCTTCAACTTGGCCGTGGCTCTGAGCGGGGCAAAAAATCCCGAGGCAGTGGGCCACCTTAAGAGCTTGCTCGCCAACGACCCGTCCGATGTGGTGCGGATCGGGGCCATCCGGGGGCTGGAAGCTTTCGAAATGGCCGATGTCCAAGCCGAAGTGGCCAAGGTGCTCGATCACGTCAACCCCAATGTGGCCGTAGCGGCGGCCGAGCTGATCCGCAAAAAAGCCTTGACCACCGATAAGGCCCTGTACCTCGCTTGGGCGAAGGCCTGCCCCCACCCCCGTGCCCGCGCCCTGGTGCTGGGGGCAGCCATCCACTTGGAGCAAACCGACGAGGCCACGCAATTGGCCGAGCAATGGTACCGCCAAACCAACAGTCCCTACGAAAAAGGCTTTTTGCTGCGGGCCTTGGCCGAGAACAAACAGAACTTGGCGCGGGTGGCGGCCCGTTTTGCCCCGGAGAAATTCATGTTGCTCAACACCTTCGCCCTCGAGGCTTTGCTGGCGGTCCGGTCGCGGGCCGACTTTACCAGCCTGGGCGAACCGGCGGCCCAACAATTTGCCGACCTATTGCGCCGGGCCGTTGCCAGCCACGATGCCGCCCTGATTGCGCTGGCCGCCGAAACCCTGCGCAACAGTCAGTACGATTACGCCAAGCGTTTGCCTGATGTCAGTTTCCTCGAAGTGGCCAAAGCTGCTCTGGTCTTGCCCAAAGAACAGGAAACCTTGATTGAGCTACAAAAGACCATTGACTATTTTGGGGGCAAAAAACCGGCGGAAGTGCCACCCCCGACCTATAACCATCCCATTGATTGGGCCGCAGTGGCCAACATCCCCGATCACCAGAAGGCCCTCATCGAGACCAGCAAGGGAGCCATTGAAATTCAACTACTGGTGCGGCAAGCCCCCGGATCGGTGGCAAGCTTCGTCAAACTGGTGCAGGATGGATTTTATTCCGCCAAAAACTTTCACCGGGTAGTGCCCAACTTTGTGGCTCAGGCCGGCTGTCCCCGGGGCGATGGCTACGGCAGCACCGCCTACTCGATCCGCTCCGAGTTTGCCCCGCTGCGCTATCAAGTGGGTTCAGTCGGGCTGGCCTCGGCGGGCAAGGACACCGAAAGTTGTCAATGGTTCATCACTCAGGTGCCCACGCCGCACCTCGACGGCCGCTACACGATTTTTGCCCAGGTGACCAAGGGTATGGAGGTGGTCAACCGGTTGGAAATCGGGGACGAGATCCAGCGGGTGCGGCTGGTGGAGTAAATTAATCAAGGGCTCCTTATCCGTTCCTTGCCAATCCCAAAACCCCGGAACGTCAACAGTGCCCAGTTTTGCCGAAGCGACGCGAGCACCTACTGATCGTTGGTAAACCGAAGAAACAAATTTTCCCCGATCTATCGGCCTGCTCTGCCCGTGGTTTTGCCAATTGCCCAAATAGCTGCATTATTGCGGCCGGCCGAAGGGACATCTGACGAAATAATTCATCCGCACAGCGAGCCGGTGTACCCTCTTTATTTAAGCAACCTATTGACCATGAACATTTCATTGCCGACTCTACCCCTCTGGTTTGCCCTTTCTCTTTGGATCTTGGCAACCGTTCCCGCTTGGGCCCAAACCCCCGACGATCCCTTTCTGCACCGCCGCTACGACCAGTTGCACGATTCGCCCATGCAGCAAAAATTGCGGCGGCTGGCCCCCATTCCCGCCGGGGTAGTATATGTCCAAAAACCCGGTGAGGGCGAGCCAGCCATGCGCGAACACTTCCGCACCATGAAAAAATTGGGGTTCAATGCCCTCAAGCAGATCATGCCCCTGCCCGACTGGACGGTGGAACGGATCGCGGCCGTGGCCCTGGACGAGGGCATTATCCCGTGGTGGTACGGCGAGGGTGGCTACGAGGACATCACGCCCGCACTGCGCCAAAAACTGGGGATTGCGGCCAGCCTGCCCATGCCACAAGTGCTCCAACACCCCAAAATGCTGGCCCACCAGCGGGAAGTACTCAAGAAGCGCAACGACCGGATGATCGTCTATGCCGATCAAAGCCCAGCCAAACGGTTTATGCGCACCACTAGCACGGCGTATGATCCCGAAATCGGTGGACGCGGTACCGAACTAAGCCCCAAGGGCGAGATCCTTTTTTTGGATTGGCTAAAAAGCACTTACCAAACCGTCGAGAACCTGAACCAAGCCTGGAACCAATACCACGCCGGGCTGTTTTTGCGCGAAGAACGGCCCTTTCGTTCTTGGGACGACGTGGCCGCCAATTGGAAAGCCACCAGCGGGCGGGAATACCGCCACCTGCGCGACATCTTTCGCTTCAAAGTGGAGCACAGCCTGTTGCGGATCCGCGACAGTGCCCAGAAAATCCACCAGTTTGACCCCCAGATGCCCTACCGGGGCGGCGGTGAACTAGGCCTGTTCCACCCGATGGCCTACATGGGCGTGGACATGGAGGGCATTGCCAATGAACTGACCAACTATGGTTCTTTTTACCCCTCCATGCACTTTTCGTGGCACTATGATGCCGTACAACAAGAACTCACCCGCCCGTCCTACATGCAAGCCAGCCTGATGAACGACCTGTTCAAGGGCGGCTGGACCGGCGGCTGGGAGTCCACGGGGGGGCCGCAGCAGCTCGATGGTGAGCGACTGGGAACCAATAATTCCTTTTACGTGGATGGCAACATTCTCACCCAATTTTACTTGAGCCAAGTGGCCGCCGGTTTTAAAGGTTTCGGGATTTGGGCCTGGAGCGTGCGCACAGCGGGCAAAGAGGGCGGCGAATATGGTTTGCTGGACAAGCACGGCAAAGTAACCGACCGGGCCGTCAAAATCGGGGCCCTAGGCCAAGCCCTGCAAAAATACCGCTTCGAGCTCTGGCAAGCCCACAAAGAACCAGCCGTGGGGATCCTGTACGATTGGGAAAACGAAGCAGTCTGGGGGGCGATGTCGGTTCCGGGGCGCGAAACTTTCAGGATGCAGCCCGTCGAGGCCCGAGTAGGTGTGAGCCGGGCCTTGATCAATGCCAACGTGCCCTTTGAGTATGTGACCCCCACCGATTTGCGCAAGGGGCTGGCCGGGCGTTACAAAATCATCTACCTGCCCGCGTTTATTGCCCTCCAGTCCGACTTGTTGACCATTTTGGAAACCTACGTAAAAGAAGGGGGCCGAGTGGTGCTGGACTTGCCCGGGGCCAAATACGATGCCTTTGCCCGCCTGCTCGATACGGATCAGGGAAGTGCTTTTGCCCGGATCTTTGGCACCACGCTCGATGACCACCAGTTTTCCGGCACCAATGTGCAGCTCTACCTCGACGATCATGCCCTCCAAGGCTTTGTGGCAGACCTCACCCCCACCACGGGCCAGATCATGGCGGTTTACGATACCAGCAAACCCGCAGTGGTGCAAAACAGCCTCGGCAAGGGCAGTGCCGTCCTGCTGGGTTTTGAAGCCTCCCGCGACTGTTTCCGGCCCAACCAGCCCGCCAATGAGCAACGCCTCCTCCGCTACACGCTGGGTGGCTACTCGCCCGAGTTCACGTGTACAGGGGCAATCGCCTATCGGTTGGCCTCCCCCACTGCCGACCATTATTTCTTGCTCAATGACAGTGGCAGCCCCAAGTCGGTCCGCTTGCAATTTGCGCGCTACCGCTACCAGTCCATGTGTGACGCCATCACTGGGGAAAAATTGGATCTCAACGGCCCCATTGCCCTAGAACGCCACGGCGGGCGCTGGGTACGGGCCGAAAAGTAGGCTTGCGGCTAATACGGGGCCACTGCGCACGTCTCACTAGCTGGTGGCGTACTGCATATGTGTAAACCAACGTTTCGGCAAATCACTCTCCTAGCCCGATCGCTGCCTTTTTCTTTTGCCTCCCCAAAAGAAAAGGGTGACCCTCTCAGTTCCGGTCCACAGACGCGCAATCCGCCACCGTCGTGTACTGACGCGAATCAGGGGAGGAGAAAAAAATCAACTGAGCGCCCGGCGAGCTTGCCCATTTATGGCAAATGCTCTTGAAAGTTATCCGGCTATTTTACCAAGTCGGTGACTCATACAACGAAAAATCTGGGGTGGAATGTTCAAATTTTCAGCACCAATGCCTCGCTAGGCCATACCCCCGATGGCGAAATCATCACTAGCAGCCTAGTGAATTAACGCCGCCCTGAGTGGTATTTTCGGTATTCGGCCATTAGGGCATCAAAAAGGAGTTCGCCCTGCAAACGATAGCCCTTGATGGTGAGGTGAACCCGGTCGCCGCCGGCCAGCCCGTTGCGCACCCAACTGTCCACCGACTTGGGCCCGCCCATGACTTGATAGAAGTCCCAAATGCCAACGCCCAATTCATCGGCCATCTCGTATAGTCGATCCCGCGCCTTGGCGTTGTTGGGGTTGGATCGCCGGCCATAATAGGTGTCGCCGGGCGTGGTAAATAGAACCGAGACCTTGGGCGAAGCTTTGCGGATCTGGCTCACCATGAAACGGCAGTTGCTCTTAAAAAGCTCATCATCAAAATTGGCCCCGTGGGCATCGTTGGTCCCCAATGAAACAACCACCAGATCCGGTTTGAGGACCCGGAGTTGTTTATCAAAATCTTCGCAACGAAAGTAGGTTTTTACTTCGGCCCCGTTGATGCCAACGGAACTGTACACTAGGCCTGCATCGTCGTTTTCCAAGCTGATGCCTTGCAGGACAAATTGGTTCTGGCGTTCATCGGATCGGTTGAGTTGGATGGTGATTTTTTCCTGGGGGCGGCTAAATTCATATTCCACAAAACCGTCCCGACTGCGGTAACTAGATACCAAGTCGCTGGGATTGGCCACCACAATGACATTGAACGAGTTTTTGTCGAAAATGGGATAAAAAATCTTGACACGGGTAATGCCATATACTGATGAGTCGCCCCGATAGGAGCGGTTGGGGTTGATGGTAATGGTCGAGCGGGGATCGCGGGCCACGGCCGTGATGCCGGCCAGGCCCCAGCGGCTGTACGCATCTTTGCTAATGCTTTTTACCCCATCCCAATGCCCCGTGTACGTGACTTGGTAATTGTCCGGGTTGTTGGTGTGGGCCGCGCTGTAAGGAAACAGAAAACCACGGCCCCCATTGCCAAACTGTGGCAGCGACTGGAGCAATTGGCGCAAACGGCCCGAAAAATGGTCAGCTTGGATGTGGGAGTCACCAATGTGAACAATGTTTACCTTTCGCTTTATGCCTTGTTCCAACTCACGTAGGCCACCAAAAAAAGTGCCCATGGCCCTGGTTTCTGGTTGATAGATCCCGTTGTCGGTATAGTTAATAAAGCTGTACGGTTGGGCTGTGCAGATTTGGGTGAACAACAGCCAAATCAATGGGTGAACCAATTGTTTGCCCATGGTTTGTAACATGATTTTTATTTTCCCCTAATCTTATTGAGTGATGTTGTTCCGCTGTTTGTATAGTTCATACTCGTGCATCAGGGCACTGTAGAGCATCTCGCTCACGGCCCGAGCGCCACGGGTATTAAAGTGCGTATAATCTTTGCCAGCCAGCGGCGGTTTGTTTTGCACCCAGCTCACCATTGAATTGTGCCCACCCATGGCCGAATACAAGTCCCAGAAAGCACACCCGGCCCGGTTGGCTGCCCGGTGCTGGGCATCGCGCACGCGGGTCACATTGGGATAGGAGGAGTAGCTTGTCCCTTGGCGCCGGGCCATGTCCGACACACCCACCACCAAAATATCAATGTCGGGGGCGGCGGCCCGAAAATGGCTCAACTGGCGGTAAAGAGCGTTTTCATAAAAGGTATAATCTCGGAGTACATTGGGGATTACATTGACGCCAAATTGCAACACGATGAGTTTCACATTGAGCTGCTGGATCTGTTGGCGCAGGAAACCGACCTCAATTTTGGTAAACTCGATGCCCGAACTGCCGCGCAGGGCTACATTGTCCACCGCCACGCCCTCGTTGCAGTCCAGGGCCACCCCATAAACTTCGGACCCTTCGCCACTTTCCAGGCTCAGGGTGAGCCGTTGGAAGTTGGCGGTCACGGGGCGGGTCGTGATCGTCAGGCCGGGGCTAAGATCCAGCAAGTGGCGATAGGTCGTGTCTTTGTCCACCATCACATCGGCAGCCAATTTTGTGTTGGGCGAATAATAGAGGAGTTTAACGTTTTGGATCTGGTTGGCATTGGCATCAGTAGTGGCACTGCTCTTGCGGAAACGCACCCACGAGCGATAGGTCTGGGAACTGCTGCCGGCTTCACCGCCCGAGGAGGGACTAAATTTAAAAGTGGAACACAGCAATCCATAGCGCCCACCCCGGTTGGAGCGGTTGTCGCCATAGGTGGCGTATTTGGTGAGGTTGGGGGCAAAATCGGTTTTGAGTGTTGCCCGGAAAGCTTGTTTTTCCAACAGGGGAACCAAGCCCACGCCGCAGCCCCCAAACCGATTTTGGAGGCGGGTCCGCAAGAAATCACTCACCCGATCGCCCTCGATCTGGGAGTCGCCATAGTGCAGCACCCGGATCAGGTGGTGCTTGACGGGGATATCATGCAACGAAGCAAAGAAGCGGTCCAGTTGGTGGGGCTTGGTGCTATCAGGAAATTGGATGGTCAGGCTGGCGGTTCCGGTGGTTTCATTGAACTCGCCCCGGCGGCTGGTGTCCACCGAAAACTTGCCACCCGAAGTGGGGCTATTGTCCTCGGGGGCATTGTAGCTCAAGAAAGGGTTGTTTTTTTGATGTTTGGCCGTGTCCGGGGGCATCGGGGCGGTTTCTTCACCGGCCACTCCTTCTACTTCATTGGCCAGCTTGGCGGCCAGTTCAGCTTTGTCGGTAATATCCACTTTGGCCGTTTGGGGACCAAATGGCAGCGCATCGTCGATGGTGAAAATATTGAGGGCAAATGCGTCGGTAAGGGCCAACGTGCCCGGTGACAAGACCATGACCAATGCCATCAGACAAGCCACATAAAAGAGCAGTAAAAGTGTCCTTGCAGGTTGAACCATCCCAGTTTTCGCTTTCCTAGACCGCAAATTAGTCCAAAAGTCCTGCAATTGACAAATGTTTGCTACTTTTTGCGGGCCAATACTTGATAATAGTTATGGAGGTAAACCGATTGGTAATGATGGGCCAAATAGGCATCAAAACGGGCCAGTGCGCCCGGCTGGAAGCCTTCGCGATCATTGGGTTGGCGAACAGTGGTGAGCACGAAGTCGGGCCGGAACTGCTCATAGCGCCGGATGAGGTCGTCCTCGGCATTCTTGCGCAGGGGCGAGGCCACGGGCAGGTAGTGGAACGCGTGCAAATAATCGGTGGTCATCACCACTGGTGCTTTGCCCAAAGCCAGCGGCACCAGATAGCCTATCCGGTCAACGGTGGCCAAGGTATAGCCGGCCGGTTGGGCGCGCAAAAAATCATGGACTTCACGGTTGAGGGCGTGAAACAACGAATCGTCCTTTTGGGCAAACAAGCGCCGCAAGACCAAGGGCCGCAGCTCGGTATTGGCCAACTGCTGTGCATTGCTCGGCTCGGCCAAGCGCCGGTTGATGAAAAGAAATGCGGCCAAGAGCAGGGTAAAGAATGCCAGCCCGCCGTTGCGCAACCAAGGCCGGGACACAGTGGCCAACACCAAGGCCGCCACCATGCCCAGCCCGAGGTTTAGCTCCAAATTGCCCCGGCCAATCAACCCGTTGCCGATCAGCGAAGAAACCAATCCATAAATGAGCAAAAAGCGAAAGTGCGGGTTTGGGGGGCTGGAAACCGGCCCCTGGTGCTTGGTGCCGATCAAAAAATACGCATAATAGCACAACAGGACGAAGGGGTACAGCAAAAAACGGCCCAGGCCAACCTCCTTGAGCATTAACCAAGGATCGATGCGGAGCGGAAAGAGAAACCCTTTGGCTATTTCCCAAAGCGAGAGGTAAGCTTTGTAATCACGGGGTAAATCAAAATAAAAAAAGGTGAACAGTTGAAAATCAAGAAAAAAATAAACCCAGCCCAGCATGAGCAAATGGCCCAACCCATAAGCCCCGGTCAAATAAAGTGCAGTTTGAAAACTTGCCCTTTGCCAGTTGGAGGTCAGCAGCCAAGCCGCCCCCAGACCCGCCACGCCCGCCAAGCCGACGGTTTGTTTGGCATAAAAAGCCACGACAAGGCAGAGGCTGGTGAGCAAGCACTTAAGGCCGGGCCGCCAATGGGTAGTAAAAACCAGTGCGGCCAAGAACACAAAAAAATAGGCAAATTGATCATTGTAATACATGCCCCCAATGGCCAAAAAACCCAGACTGGTGAGCCAAGCCCCGGCCAAGGTGGCCCAGCGGCCCACGCCCGTGCGCTCGACCAGCAAAAAGACCACCCAAACTGCCGCCAGGTTTAATGCACCAGAAGCCAGTACCAAGCCCCAGCCACTACTGGGGGCCAGCCAAATAAAAAAAGCCAGTACTTGCACCGTAAAGTAGGCATAGGGCATCCCGAAATCGACCAGCATTTCTTGGCCTTGCGCTACCCTGAGGGCAGCGAGGAAAAACAGCCCTTGGTCATTGTCTATCGCTTGGGCAGCCGAAAATCCACCCAACAGGCCCGCCCAGGCCAACAGTGCGGCCAAATATGGTGTGCGCCAAGGAAATAGATCTAGGTGCGCAGCCATTCTTACAGGGCAAGTAGAAATTGGAGGGTGTCAATCCCGTCGGCATAATCGGCAATGCTGGGCTGCTGGGCTTGGCCAAAGGCGGTGCAATTAGGAAATATGGTTGGATCGGACACGACACACTGGATTTTATCGGCGTGATCAGCCAATTTCTGCGCCAAATCAGCTTCATCGGTGTAGTATTCGTAGAACAAAACCGAAATGGGCGAAACCAATGCCTTGTCTTCTTTTAGGATCAGAAAACCATTGTCCAGGTGGGGGGTGCCATTGACCAAATAAATGGACAAATTGTAATCGTGGTTGTTTTGGTACTTGTAATAATCACCAACCGTTTTGGCCAAAGGCTCAATGGCCTCGTAGAAGTGGGCAAAGTTGTATTGGGGCGGCACCAGCAGTTTGGATACGTTGCGGCAGCCCAACCCAAAGTACTGGAAAACATCTTGGCCAAGGGCCTGTAACTGGGCCACAGATTCGCCGCCGCTCAGCACCGCCACCGAAGTGCGGTTTTTGCGGATGATGTGGGGATATTTGGCAAAATAATAATCAAAATATCGGCTCGAGTTGTCGCTTCCAGTGGCTATCACGGCATCAATTTGCACCAGTCGTTCGGTCAGTTGCACATAGTCTCGCCATTCTGGGGCCAGTTCAATCAACCAATCTACCAGTTTGGTCATTAAAAAAGTGTCTTGACTGCTCAACTTTGCCTGCAACCGGTGGCCACTCAAAAACAAACAAAACAGATCGTGCGCACCCACCATGGGCAAATTGCCCGCCATCACCACGCCCACTGTCTTGGGCTCAGTGGGGCCGAAGGTGTATTTCGCGGCCCATTCGGCCAGTTTATCGGGCGCTAACAGGTGCCGGATCCCCGCAAAAGCCAACTTTACATTGGGGGGGGTGAACCAGGGATTTTGGCCATTGGCCCGGAACGCCAACTCATCTAGTGCCTCGGTACTCAACCCGTCTATCTTTTGGCCCAAATCGGCCAACGCTTGGAGGCGCGTTTCCAAAGTCATGATCTTGTGCAATTTGTCGCAAAGCTAGGTATTCCGGCAATGCCAAGGGCCGATTTGCCCAATCATTTGCGTTGGCCTCGCATTGACGGCGCTATTCCAACTGGGCCAATCCCGCTTTGTAGGTGCCCAAGGCCCGATCCCGGGCGAATGGATGGTCGACAATCGGTTTGGTGTAGTGCAATTGGTTGAACTCGGGCACCCAGCGGCGGATGTATTGAAAATTGGGGTCAAATTTCTGGGTTTGCAAAGTGGGGTTGAACACCCGAAAATAGGGCGCAGCATCGCAACCGCTGCCGGCGGCCCATTGCCAGCCGCCATTGTTGGCCGACTGGTCGAAATCAAGGAGCTTTTTGGCAAAATAGGCTTCTCCCCATCGCCAATCGATGAGCAGGTGTTTGGTCAAAAAACTGGCCGTGATCATCCGCACCCGGTTGTGCATGAACCCGGTCCGGTTCAGCTCGCGCATCCCCGCATCGACGATCGGGTAGCCAGTGCGGCCCTCGCACCACGCCAAAAAATCGCTTTCATCGTTGCGCCACGCGATCTGATCATACGCAGGCTTGAATGCCCGCTCGGCTGCGTGGGGGAAATGCCAAAGGATCATCATGTAGAAATCGCGCCATATCAGCTCGTTGAGCCACGGCTCGCTCAGGGCCAGTCCTTGGCGGGCCAGTGCGCGGATGCTCACCGTCCCGAAGCGAAGGTGAACGCTCAGCCGCGAAGTGCCTGGCACAGCGGGCAAATCACGCTGCTGCCCATACTGCTGGAGCAGTGCGGCCTTGACAGTTTTTCCAGGAAAATCGACCGCAACCGCACTAAAACCCAGCTCGGCCAGCGAGGGAATGGGCTGGGGAGGCAGTTGATAAAATTGGCTGAATCGGGTTTCCGTTGGGTAGGAAGCAATGGCTGCGTCGGTCAGGTTTTTTCGCCACCGCTTGCTGTATGGGGTAAAAACGGTGTAGGGCAAGCCGTCGTCTTTCACCACTTCCGATTTTTCAAAAATACATTGATCTTTATACGTATGGAAGGGAATATTGGCTTGGGCCAGTTGCTGGGCCACGATCGCATCACGCTCGCGGGCGTAGGGCTCGTAGTCGTGGTTGGCATACACGGCCCCCACTTCGTAGCTCCGCAACAATACTGGCCAAATCTCCTCGGGCGGGCCATGCTTGACCAAAAGCGAGCTGCCCAGCGCGACCAACTCGGCCTGCATGAGGCTCAACTCATGATGGATAAAAGCCACGCGCCGATCGCTCTTATCATCCAGTTTATCCAAAATGCGGCGGTCAAAAATGAACAAGGGCAATACTGGGAGGCCCGATTGGAGGGCGTGGAACAACCCGGCATTGTCGGCCAAGCGCAAATCTCGGCGATACCAAAAAATAGCAATCTTCATAGGTTTGATTGGAAACACGGTTGTTGAACCAAGCGTGGGGGGGATTTGTTGGGCGGTCGGGGCTGCATAATGGCCGGAGAGGCGATCCACTTTGGCCCTTCCAATGCGCAACGCGCCGGGGCAACGCGCACAAACGCCTTTCTCCCGGCCACTTGATGCCCTACACTATTAATGAGGGGAAATCAATTGGGGGCTACTCTTCGCAGCCGCCTACCACCACCACTATTTCCCCTTTGGGATCCTTGGCCGCAAAATGGGCCGCGATTTCAGCCAGCGTGCCGTTGACGGTTTCTTCAAACAGCTTGGTCAGCTCGCGGGAGACCGAAGCTGGGCGGGTGGGCCCGCAGTGTTCCTGCAGTTCGCCCAGCAACCGGACCAAGCGGAACGGTGATTCGTACAATACCACTGTTCTGGGCTCAATGGCCAACGCCTTGAGCCGGGTTTGCCGACCTTTCTTGTGGGGCAGAAAACCCTCGAACACAAAGCGATCGCATGGCAGGCCAGATTTGACCAGCGCGGGCACAAAGGCCGTTGGCCCGGGCAGGCACTCCACCGCAATCCCCGCCGCCAAGCACGCCCGCACGAGCAAGAAGCCCGGGTCCGAAATGCCGGGCGTGCCCGCATCGGACACCAAGGCAATGTTTTTCCCGTCGGCCAACCGTTTGACCAGACCAGCCACGGCCTGGTGCTCATTGAAGTTGTGGTAGCTTTGGAGCGGCCGGGCGATTTCGTAATGCTTCAACAGAAAACCGGTGTTGCGGGTGTCTTCGGCAATGACCAAGTCGGCCTCGCGCAGCACCCGGAGCGCCCGTAGGGTGATGTCTTCCAAATTGCCAATGGGCGTGGGGACAAGATAAAGTTTAGCGTCTGGCATGATGAGTAACGAGCGGGAGCAAAGCCCAGTGGGCCAAGGGAACAAAAATTGTTTGGCATCACAAAATTGTTTAATTTTAGCGTGAATCTATGCTCATCCATCAAATAAGCCCCGCCGGGCACGCCCAATGGCCGAAGCAATCAAAATCATTGCCGTACTGATCGGCTTGATCATCTATTATCTTGTGTTCGTTCGCATTGCTGGCCGGGCCCGGCCAAGCAATGTGCGCAAGTCAAGCCCGCTACCGGACGATGCTCCGCCCGCCCCAAAAAAGCGCAAAAAAACATTTGGTGATTTATTAAAGGAATTTGACGAGATGGTTCAGGCCAATTTGCCCCGCCTAAAAGTAGAGGATCACCGCCCTTTGCGCCAGCAGCGGGTACGGTTGGTGGACGTGCCCCAGCTGCCCGAAGAAATGAAGATGACCAGCTTGATCGAGCCGCAGCCACCATCGTCGGAGCCGGCTGCCCCAGCGGTCAAACCGCCGGAGGCGAAGAGCGGGGAAATGCGAAAGTCCGTTTATAGGCTGTCCAATGACAGCCCCCCCCAACCAGCCGGCACGCTGGCCATCCACCCAGTGACAGAACTGATGCAGCACCCCGACCAGTTGCGCACGGCTTTCATTTTGTCGGAAATTCTCAAACGCAAATGGTAGTAAATAAAAAAATAGTATATTTGCCGACTAAATTTAGACACAAAACGTAAAAACCTTTAAAACAAAGTTTTACAGTGCATGGCCGAAAAAACATTTAACCGGGACAACCGGAGGGGACGGGTTGAAGAACCATACAAGATAAACGATAAAATCCGTGCATTGGAAGTTCGTCTAGTCGGCGAAAACGTTGAACAAGGCGTTTATCCAACCCGCAAGGCGATTACCATGGCCCAAGAACAAAAGTTGGACTTGGTAGAAATTTCCCCGAATGCTGAACCACCTGTCTGCCGGATCACCGACTACTCAAAATTCAAGTATGAGCAGAAGAAAAAGCAGAAAGAATTGAAAGCCAAAACCCACAAAACAGTAGTTAAGGAAATTCGTTTTGGGCCCAATACGGATGAGCACGACTTTGATTTCAAGCTCAAGCACGCCGAAAGCTTCTTGAAAGAGGGCAACAAAGTGAAGGCTTACGTACATTTTGTCGGCCGGACCATTGTATTCAAAGAGCGGGGCGAAATCTTATTGCTCAAATTCGCCCAAGCGCTGGAGGAAGTGGGCAAAGTGGATCAACTGCCCAAACTAGAGGGCAAGCGAATGAGCGTGATGCTTTCGCCCAAGCCGGCCAAAACGGCCTCCAAGTAAGTGGCTCTGTTTTTTACCTAGTATAAGTTTTGCCAATACGGGCAGTGGGTTTGGTTCCACCCGCGTAACTGGTTAATTTATAGATCAAATTGTTTTTAAACAAACACAAAAATGCCGAAGTTAAAAACAAAATCAAGTGCAAAAAAACGCTTTAAGTTGACTGGAACGGGCAAGATCAAGCGCAAACACGCTTATCACAACCACATCTTGACCAAGAAGGAAACCACTCAGAAGCGTAACTTGTCCCACATGACCCTTGTGAGCAAGTCAGACGAAGCCCGTGTTAAACACATGCTTTGCCTCTAAACCATTACCGGTTTAAACTTTATTAATGTTCAACCCCGGTACCCGGCCCCTAAGTGTTTGGTTTGCCAAACCGCCGTTTACCAAAAAAAGTGAATGAAATGCCAAGATCAGTAAATCACGTTGCGTCCCGGGCGAGGCGCAAGAAAGTCCTCAAAATGGCCAAAGGCTATTGGGGCCGCCGCAAGAACGTTTGGACAGTTGCCAAAAATGCGGTGCAAAAAGGGTTGGTATATGCCTACCGGGATCGCAAAAACAAGAAACGGGAATTCCGTGGATTGTGGATCCAGCGCATCAATGCTGCCACCCGCCAGTTCGGGATGTCGTATTCGGTGTTCATGGGCAAAGTCGCCAAATCTGGTATCGGACTGAACCGCAAAGTATTGGCCGATTTGGCCATGAACCACCCAACTGCTTTTAAGGCAGTTGTGGACACAGTGAAATAATATTGTCTATTTTGGACCAATAAAAAACCCGCTGCTGAGGCGGGTTTTTTATTGGTCAATTTTTCAAAGAACAGCTATTCCTCAGCCATTCTCGAACTGATCTTTTGAAACCACGTTTGGTATTTTTGGTGCAACTGGGTCAAAGACTGACGCTTGCCCTCGGCCAGTTCGTGGGACTTCAACAATTGGCCCGTGGCTTTTAACATAGCCGAAATATTGCGCTCGGCCTCATAATAAGTCATTGCCGATTGTAAACAAACCACGGTCTGGTCGTATTCTTGTCGATTGTAGCGTTCTACTGCTTCGTTGTAGAACAAAAGGCCGGCAATTTGGCGATAATTTATCGTCCGCACAGTGTTATTGTCTTGCGCAAAAGAAAGGTGGGACTGCTTACGGGCAGCCAGATCTTCCTGCATATAACGCCGTTTGCGCTGGGCAATCAGGGCCGGGGACAGCAGCAGCCCATGAATTTGATCAGTGGCCTCGATGAGGGCTTCGCTGCCATCGGCCAGCGCCACGGTCAAGTAAGCATGAATAGTGGTTTCGTGCACATTGACCACAAAACCAGTTTCTCGCAGCACAATGGCCAAAAGGAGCGATCCGCTCAAGCAGTTGTATCGCCGGGTGGCCAACAACTCGCCCAGCGAGCTATGGGGCGCATACTTTTTCAGAAAAGACTTAGATACACGGCGGTGAACTTGCCGTAAAAACTTGAGACCCACTGGCTTGCCGGACCGATCTTGCTTCAATTGGTCGGTAAAAGATCGCAACTTTTGCCCCAGTGCAGTTCGCTGAGCACTGTCCAACTGAAGATCTGGAGCCAGAAGCATCGGGAAAGTATCGACCCAGAAATGGGGGGCGGGGAGGTTGGCTTGTCCTTGCGCCAACCAGCCCCAGCAGGTTGCCAATAGTAGTAAAATATAGTTCTTCAAGTCTTTGTGCGTTATCTAAGTCATGAGATCGCCTTCTTTAAGCGGCTTATTTGTTAACGGTAAATTAATAAAAAAGATTCCAATATTAATTTTGTGTTAACATTTATTTTTTGTGACTAACTTACAAAGCCTTTTAAGTCAGTTGGTAGTGTTCAAGGGCATTTTTTGGCCGGGCAAACCGTATATTTGTGCAGAGAAGGCTTGTGATTGGCTCAGTCAGTGAACTGAGTTCAATTTAAACTACTGATAATCAGCAACTAAATGGGTAAAATTATCGCCATTGCCAACCAAAAAGGAGGCGTGGGCAAAACCAC
>JAYUVL010000031.1:0-12588 GCA_043754075.1 Cytophagales bacterium
GCTTGTTGAATGGTGTAGACATCAAAACTTTGATATTTGGTCACTTCTGGGTTGGATCGATAAAAATGGAAGTCCATGAGGTCAGTCATTTTCAGATTCCTGATTTGAAGTCGTTCGGTGTCAATGATCAATTTTTGCATTGCCCACATTATGGTTTTAGGGTTGATGGGGTCAGATTTTGTAATGATGCCAAACCAATTAGGTGAAGCCACCTGCTCTTGCCTTGTTGAATTATATTTCCTGCGTCCTGCGACCCGAGATGAGGTCGAGGACAAACGGTTCAGGGCGTTGCGTTCGGGTGGGAAAGCGAAGCACAAAAGCTGATATTATTATCACTCATGTTACGCAGAGTTGCTTTAAATGCCCTTTTATTGGCTTTAGAGACAATGAAGTTTAAAGCTAAAAAAGCGCTTTTTGACTGAAATCGTTACTACGGGCCTGCATGACGCTACAAAACAAAGTGATTTTTAGAGTTTAACTTTGCCAAAAACACCCGCTGCATAACATCAGTTACTAGAGTTCAATTGAAAAACTGCCGTCGAGTTTTACACTTCAGTCCGCCTGACGCAAAACCCGTGGTAGCGGTTCGTGCTTTTCTGTTAACGAAGGTGTGAAGTTCGCAGTCATTTTAAATTTATTGATTCAAAAACTCACGAATGGTTTTCAAATATAGTTCGGGTTGCTCAACGGAAATAGCATGCCCAATACCTGGAATAATTTTCAACTGATGATTTGGAAAGAGGTCTAAATACTCAGTCAGAAAACCCCACGGCTGATTATCACATTGTCCTTTCATTAGCAAAATAGGAACCTTAGAACCTTTTAGTCTTGGTCTTATATCTTGAATTTCGTTGAAACTCTGCACTGTCATCACTTGTGCATAAAAACCTCCACCACCTTCTGCTTTCAGTGCTTTTGAAATATCACACACTGTTGCTTTATTCAATTCAATGTTAAGATACGTTTGAAAATCGTCCGCTTCTTCATCTGAAGCAAGTTTTTTGCCGAAAGATTTTGCCCAAAATGCAATGGCATTTATTCTAATATTTTTTGATTTCTCATTTGCCTCTCTATTTGAGTAGGGTGGTTTTCTCAAGTTTAAACTATCAGGTGCATTTGTGTTTAATAATTCCTCATTCATTGGTTGAATAGGGCCTGCACCTGTTAAAATAACTTTCTCTACTTTGTTGGGATTGTCAGCAATAAATAAAGTAGCCAGAATTGCACCCCACGACTGACCAATTAAAATTACTTTTTCTGAGCCTATCTTCTTTATTAGTTCTTCCAAATCTCTTTTGTGTCGGTCAGCCGTGTATTCATTAATGTCTGATAATCTTTCTGATTGCCCACTGCCAATTTGGTCGTATAGAAAAATATCAAAACCGTCTTCTGAAAGCGGTGCCAGCATTTTAATATTTCTATCAGAAATAAATCCTCCAGGTCCGCCTTGCAAATAAATAACAGGAAAAAGTTTCTTTATGCCTTTAGCAGATACTAGCGTATACGCAATCTTTGAACCCGTCTGCAAGTCCCAATATTGAGTGCCTTTTTGTTTATGCATTTGAGGAACATCATAACTTCTCGGAATAAAAACGGCAAGCATGTAGGCAACTAAGCTTAACAGCAAAGCATATTTGATAAATTGGAAGATGTTCTTTCTCATTGGTTGTCATGTTTAGTCTCTTGCAGTCGTTTTCAAGTTAGCAACATCCCTAAGCATGACCGCTAACAGGCAAGTACCCGAAAAGCAAGGGCTAAGCAAAAAAAACCAAAAAGTGCTCCGTATCACTGCTACTTCACCAACTGCTGATAACGGGTAGTATTGAGCGGGTCAAGGCGCATGAGCAGCTTCTGCGCTTCTTTGCGCACCACCGGATCGCCCTGAGAGAAAATATTGACCAATTCCATGACCTTAGAATCAAAAAAGGCGTTGATCATCACTGAGTTGGGGCGCACGCTGTTCGCTTCTTGAATTTTTTTGAGGGCCTCCAACATCGCTTTTCGGCCCTCATCCGGCTTACTGGCGAATATGTCCAAACCCTGGCGATGGTAAATGTAATACGCTTCCCGAAAAGGGGCCAACTGGGGGTTGTTCAAGTTTTCTACAATCAGCGAACGGTTCCGGCTGTCGCTGCTGCTCCAGCCAGAGGCATTGGCCGACTGGGAATTGTTCAAAATGTTGAGCATCCGTTCAATTTGGGGCGAGCCGCCCAAATTGGCAAATGAGTCATTGTCCAACGCTAGAATAGCGTAGGCGAAATAGGCCAACATGGCAGTTAAATTGGTTGAATATACATTTTCAGTAAATATCATCGGCTGGGCCAATGTATATTCAAAGACAAAATTACGGTCAAAGAAGGTAAGCAGCCCGGTTTGATAATCCGTACCGTAAACTGGGCGCCGGGAAACCACCTGCACATTGGCGGAATATTTCCCCTCGGCCACGCTCGAGGCCTCCAACAGCGTGATCTGGAACGTGCACGCTATGCGCTCTTGCTGGCGATAATTGTCGGTCGTCCAGCGGGTGGTGTTCATAAACTGCTGGATCGCATCGCGCATTTGAACGATTATCTGGCGCTCCTGGGTTTTTACTTGGCTATCATTGATAATAACATTACAATTTAGTTCTTGGGCCAAACTGGTCAAGGTTCCAAGCGCCAAAAAAAAACATATAAAAGCTATTTTTTTCATCTCTTTGTTTTAAAATGATATTGGATTTTCCGACTCCTTGATTTCCCTCAAAGTCGCTTCCATCAAATCTACGATTTTTTGGGCAACTTCGGTCTTGGACAACAGGGGCAAATCTAGTGCCGGGCCGTGGCGGCGCACCAACTTCACTTTATTGGTATCGTGGCCAAAGCCGGCCCCGGGGTCTTGCAAGGAATTGAGCACGATAAAATCAAAATTTTTGCGGATCAGTTTGTCCTGCGCATTCTCCAGTTCTCGGTCGGTCTCCAAGGCAAAACCAATGTGTAATTGGCCGGGCCGGAGGCGTTTGCCCGTCTCGCCCGCAATGTCCCGGGTCCGAACCAACTCCAAGGTAAGGTTGGCGCCTTGCTTTTTGATCTTCGTATTGGCAACCACTTGGGGAGTATAGTCGGCCACAGCCGCCGACTGCACAATTAAACTGCTGGTTGGCAAGTGCAGCATGGTGGCATTGAACATTTCTTCGGCACTTTGCACCGACAGGCGGGTAATGTGCGGGTGCACGGGGTGCAGTTGGGTCGGCCCAGAGATGAGCGTGACCTCGGCCCCTCGCTTGGCCAACTCCTCAGCGATCGCGTAGCCCATTTTGCCCGATGATCGGTTGCTGATGAACCGCACCGGATCAATCGGTTCCACCGTGGGGCCAGCCGTGACCAAGGCCCGATGGCCGGCCAACGAATCGGGAACGGCAGGTGGGGCAAAGAAATTTTCCAGTCGGGCCAAAATCACCTCCGGTTCGGCCAGCCGGCCTTGACCGTGCAATCCACTGGCCAGTTCGCCCGTGCCGGGCTCAATCAAGTGATGGCCAAACGCAGTGAGCCGCTGCAAATTGGCCGCCGTGGCTGGGTGGAGGTACATGTCCAGATCCATGGCCGGAGCCACCCAAACTGGGCAGCGGGCCGAGAGATAAACCGCCGATAAAAGATTGTCGCACAGGCCATTGGCCATTTTGGCCAACGTGTTCGCACTGGCCGGGGCCACCACCAGCGCATCAGCCCACAGGCCGAGATCCACGTGGTTGTTCCATTGCCCGGTGGCGGCATCTGCCATAAAGTCGGACAGCACTGGGCGCTTGGACAAGGTGGCTAGCGTAAGCGGGCCAATGAACGTGTGAGCGGCCTCAGTCATGATCACCTGCACCTCGGCTCCACTTTTAATCAACAAACGAACCAATTGGGCTGATTTATAGGCGGCAATGCTGGCACAAACCCCTAGAATAATTTTTTTGTCTTTCAAAATCCTCTTTGATTAGTTAATGCAACGCAGTGATCATTTTTACTTTTTCCCAAGGGAAAGCGCTAGCACTACCAATCAATTTCCGCCAGGCCCCAGCTGCGCAGGTGGTCATTGGCTTGGCTAAAATGCTTGCAACCAAACCAGCCCCCATAATTGGCCGACATGGGCGAAGGGTGCTTGGCGATGAGGACCAAATGGCGTGACCGGTCGATGTGCCGTCCTTTGTCTTGGGCATATTTGCCCCAGAGCATGAAAACGAGGTGGCTTTTTTCTTCGGCCACGACCCGGATCACCGCATCGGTGAACTCCTCCCAGCCTTTTTTTTGGTGCGATCCGGCCGAGTTGGCCCGCACGGTGAGGGTGGCATTGAGCATGAGCACCCCTTGTTCGGCCCAACGCTCAAGGTTCCCACTTTTGGGGATCGGCTTGCCCAAATCGGTGTTGATCTCCTTGAAAATATTGACCAATGAAGGGGGCGTGGGCACTCCCTCATTGACCGAAAAACAAAGGCCATTGGCTTGACCGGGGCCATGATAAGGATCTTGCCCGATGATGACCACTTTTACATTCTCTAGGCTGCATTTATCAAACGCATTGAAGATAAGCTTGCCCGGCGGATATACCGTGGCCGCTTGCACCTCCTGTTTGATAAAAGCGGCCAAATGCTGAAAATAGTTTTTTTCAAATTCTACCGCTAGTTTGGCCTTCCAAGAAGGGGCGATTTGGACATTCATTGTTCAAAGGGTTGATTTTAAGTTAAAAATAAAGCTTGACTTCTTAAAACAAAAATGTTTTCTTTGTTTAATGCTTTTATTACCTTCGGGCCAATAACGCAGGGACGCCACCGATGCTCAAACGCTAGACGGGAAGCCAAGTCCCACGCAAAGCATCGTGGTGCCCCCGCTTGGGGCTGTCTGGGTGCAAAGTAATTGTGGTTCCTATTGATTTAATCCCATTGCCTATGCTAAGCCGAGTCGCCAATTCCATTTACTGGATCAACCGTTACATCGAGCGGGCCGAGAACTACGCCCGCTTCATTGATGTCAATTTCAACTTGGCGCTGGAAATGCCCAACCAACAAGACGATGTCCAATGGAAACCGATTCTGGAAACAACCGCCGATGATGAACTGTTCGCGAAACTATGCAACGCGGACTATACCCAGGAAAACGTCCTCAATTTCATGATTTTCGACGAGAAAAATTCAAACTCGATTATTTCCTGCATCAATTCGGCCCGCGAGAATGCCCGCACCATCCGCGAAAATATGTCGATAGAGATGTGGGAACACTTGAACGGTTTCTATTTCCGGGTGAAAGAGGCCAAAGATCGGAAAGGACAGATTCTGCGGAGCCCCCGCGAGTTTCTCAAGGAAATCAAGTCGGGCAGTGAACTTTTGACTGGCATCGAGGACGCCACCATTACCCACAATGAGGGCTGGTACTTTGGGCGTTTGGGCCGCTTTTTGGAGCGGGCCGATATGACTGCCCGCTTCGTGGATGTTAAATATTTCATTATTTTGCCCGATTCCAAAGCAGTGGGCTCAATGGTGGACATTCTCCAGTGGTCGACGGTGCTCAAGTCGACGAGTGCCTATATGATGTATCGCCGAAAATACGGCCAACTGACCCCGCAAAAAATTGTTGAGTTCCTCATTTTGGATCGGTTGTTCCCCCGGTCGGTCTACTATTGCCTACACCATGCCCTGGAATCGGTCAAGCGGATTGGGCTGCTCCAAAAAACCTCCCCGACCAATGCAGCCGCCAAAAAATTGGCCGTTCACCGGGCCGATCTCTACTATACAAATGTAGATGAAATAATTGACAATGGGTTGCACGAATATATTGATAGCTTGCAATTGGTGGTCAATGAAGTGAATACGGCGGTTTACAAAACATTCTTTGAATTTAAAGAATAGCACCATGTCAACAATTGCCAACATTGTTCACCATCTGGAACAATTAGCGCCGCTGCCCTATCAAGAAAGTTACGATAATGCAGGCTTGATCACTGGCAACCCACAAGCGGAGGTCAACGGTATTTTGATCGCCTTGGATGCCATCGAGCCAGTCATTGACGAAGCCATCGCCTTGGGGTGCAATTTGGTGGTGGCCCATCATCCGATTGTTTTTTCGGGCCTGAAAAAAATCACTGGCCGCAACTATGTGGAGCGGGTCATTATCAAGGCGATCAAGAACGACATTGCCCTTTACGCGATCCATACCAATTTGGACAATGTGCTGGACGGAGTGAACGCCAAGATCAGCGAAAAGTTGGGCCTGCTCAACGGCCGATTGTTGGTTCCCAAACGCAATTTGCTTAAAAAACTGACGGTTTTTGTGCCCCAAGCCGACACCCAAGCCTTGCTTGATGCGCTGGCCGGAGCCGGGGCAGGGCAGATCGGCAACTACAGCCATTGCAGTTTCACGGTAGCAGGCCAGGGCACGTTCCAGCCCAACGAGCGCGCTAATCCGCATTTGGGGCGGCGCGGCCAGCCGGAACGCGTGGCCGAAGACCGGATCGAGGTCATTTTTCCCGGACATTTGGAGGCACAATTGCTGGCGGCCATGCGTCAAGCCCACCCTTACGAAGAGGTAGCGCATTATGTTCATTTACTGGAAAACATTCACCAAGAAGTGGGGGCGGGCATGGTGGGCGAGTTGCCGGCCCCGCTACCGGAAACGGCTTTCCTTCAACTGTTGAAAGACCGCTTTCAGCTGTCAGTAGTTCGGCACACGGCACTCCGGGGGCGTGACGTGCACCGAGTGGCGGTGTGCGGCGGCGCGGGCAGTTTTCTGCTCCATCCTGCCATTGGCGCGAAGGCCGACTTTTTTGTGAGTGCGGACTATAAATACCACGAGTTTTTTGATGCTGATGGCAAAATTGTCATTGCGGACATTGGCCACTATGAAAGTGAAGTTTGCACCAAAGAACTGCTGTGGGCAAAGCTGAGCGGCACGTTCCCGAGCGAGCGCGTGATCATCTCGGCAGTGAATACTAATCCGGTCAATTATTTTTGACCCGCTCCCAAGTTTGGGCAAGACTCATTACTTGGGCGGGCCAAAACCGTAGCGTACCGAGAAAAAAGCACCAGCCGAATTGAGGTTTAGCTTACCCGCGCCAACACCCACGAGTGGCACCTTGACGAAGGGTTCAATCTGCAAACCAAAGCGAGAACTTAACTGGCGAGTGTAACCGACCGAAAGATTGACAATACTGAACCAATGCCGGTTTTGGTTGTTCACCCCATACTCCCAATTCCAGTACCGGTTATTGGTGGCATTGAAATAGTTGAAAGTGTAAGCTTCGGTCAACATCAAGTAAGAGGACAGGCCAGCCCCGGCAAAGAAACGCCGGTGCGGATTTTGGGCAAAGGAAATCCGCAAGTTGACCGGGAGTTCAACCACTGCACATTGGCCCGAGGCCCCAAACGGTTTCTGTCCACCCGGCCAAAAACCATAAGGAGCTATGTAATTTTCCGGGGCTGTTTGATAGCGTATTTGGGAATAGGACAGGCCCGTAGCCACGCTCAAATTGCGGGACAAGCGGAGTTCGGTCTCAAAGCCGAACTTAAAGCCGGGCGAATCCACATCTCCCATGTCGGTGTAGCTCAGATCTGGGGAGACCAGCAACCCCACTGCCAAATGCGGCAGTGAGGTTGTGGCCATAACCATTGGCTCCACTACAGATGTAACCGGCCGGATAAGTGGCCCAGCCGTGCCGATCGCCAGTAATTTGGCCGACGGCGTTGGTAAAAGTGTTAGTTGGCTCAAATAATCTAGCTGGTTGAACACAACTTGAGGGTTGGGTACAGACAATACAGGGGGAACTTCAAGCTGCGCCGTAGGCTGTACCCCTGCTAGGCGCGTGTTCCCATTCAACTGATTTAACTGGCGTATTGGTTTGTTGACCGATCCGATGATTTGCTGATTTTGTTCGGCTCGTTCTTTTAAACTAGGGTGCACGATTAGGTCATCTTGGCCACCGGGCGACTTCCCTTGCTCAAGCGTAGGTTTCGTGCCGTTGGCAGACGATTCGGGAACAGTTGCCTCACTGTGCACCTCCGAAGGGGTTGCCTGCCCACTGCGGACGGCTGATTGGCCGCCCTGCACAGGCAACTGTCCGCTCTCTTGCGGCGGGGCGATGCCGGTGGTCATGTCAGAAGCGGGCTGGCCAGCGTGAAATGTCCCCCACCAGATTAAGCCAGCCACCAAAGTTACCAACACGGACGCACCGGAACACCACCAGATCAGGAGGCGAAACCGCTTTTGCCTGTCGAGTTTTTGTTCCATTTTCTGCCAAGCCTCATTGTTGAACCCCAATTTGTTGTTCTCAGTGGCTTTTTTGAAAAATGCATCCAGCTCGTCGTCCGAAAAATTATACATAGTTTGAACCCAACTTTTCTTTCACCATTGCTTGTAATTTTTCCCGTGCCTTGGACAGGTTGGATTTGGAAGTCCCCACGCTGATCCCGAGCATATTGGCAATCTCTTCGTGCTTGTAGCCATCGATAACGTACAGGTTGAACACTGTTCGATAGGCATTAGACAACTTTTGGATCATCAGCAGTACTTCGTCGTAACCAATCTTGCTAAGGATATTTTCCATGGCAAAGGGTTGTTCCACCCCATCTAGCCGTTCGTTGTTCATATACTTTTCGTTTTTCTTCAAGTGGTTAATGGCTGTATTGATCACAATCCGTTTGAACCACGGTTTGAACGGCCTATCCAGATCAAACGTTTTCAAGTTGTTGAATACTTTCAAAAAACCATCGTTCAAAATCTCGACTGCATCATCCGTATTTTTGGAATATCGCAAACAGAAACTCATTCCATAGCCATAAAACTTCTCATAAAGAAGCTTTTGGCTCTCACGCTTTTCCTTTAAGCATCCTTGGATGATATGTGTTAATTCCTTGTCCTCCACTTGGGCGGGGTTCGTATCGTCTTAGTTTGCGGTGAACCGAAGGTAGCCAATGCAGGGGCGTGTTCTGTTCCAATAAATTGAATTACAAAGTTAAGTGGGTTTTGGTTGGTTGGCCTGATAAAAATAGCTGAATCACGCAAGGCCGGAGGGTGGGAAAGGGCGGGCGATCAGCTCAGCAAATTTTCTGCTTACCTTTCCGCATGAAAAATGCTACCCTCACCGCCTGGCTGTCCCGCGCCAGCCCCGTGGTTTTTGCGCTGTACGCTTCTTTGGTGGCGGCCAGTGCCTATACTTGTATTTTTGCTTTCCGCAAACCTTTCACCGCCGCCACCTTTACGGGCCTGCAATTTGCCGGTATCGACTATAAGATTTGGCTCATTACGGCCCAGGTGATCGGTTATATGCTTTCCAAATGGATTGGGGTCAAGGTGATTTCGGAAATGTCGGGCGAAAAGCGGGCCGTTGGAATTTTGATCATGGCCGGCGCGGCCGGGGCAGCCTTGGCGGGCTTTGCCGTGGTGCCAGCACCCTACAACATTGTGTTTTTGTTTCTCAATGGGTTGCCGCTGGGCATGGGGTGGGGTTTTATGCTGGGCTATTTGGAGGGCCGCCGCTCCACCGAAGTACTTACCGCTGGGCTTTCGGCTGGTTTCATCTTTTCCTCGGGCCTGTCCAAAAGCATGGGCTTGTTCGTGATGGATGCCTGGGGCATTTCTGAGTTCTGGATGCCGCTGACGGTGGCCGGCCTGTTTGCCCTGCCACTGGTTGGGCTGGTCTATCTGCTGGACCAACTGCCCCCGCCCACGGCCGAAGACGAAGCCCTGCGCACCAAGCGCGCACCTATGAGCGCGGCGCAGCGCTGGCAATTCCTCCGCACCTTTTTCCCGGGGCTGGCCCTGCTCATTTTGGCGTATGTGCTGCTAACTGCCTACCGGGATTTTCGGGACAATTTTGCCACCGAGGTTTTGCTGGCCCTGGGCTATGGCGGCCAGGCGCAGCTTTTCACCCTGACTGAAACCCCGATTGCCCTCGGGGTACTGTTGGTGATCAGCTTGATGATGCTGATCCAAAACAACCAACGGGCCACTATGATCAATTTTTGCATTGTCATCACTGGTTTTGCCTTGGTCGGGATCAGCACCTTGGCTTTTCAGCGTGGCTGGCTTTCCCCCGTTTGGTGGTTTGGGCTGGTTGGGCTGGGGCTGTACTTGGGCTATGTGCAGTTCAACAGCATTTTGTTCGACCGCCTCATTGCCACTTTCCGTTATGTGAGCAATGTTGGCTTTTTGATTTACTTAGCCGATTCCGTTGGGTATCTGGGCAGTATTGGGGTGTTGTTTTACAAAAATTTTGGCCAGTCGCAAATTGGCTGGCTGGACTTTTTTATTACTTCCAGCTATGTCGTTTCTTTGTTTGGCAGTGGGTTCATGCTGGTGGCGTTGCACTATTTTTGGCAAAAAAACCGGACTTGGCCCTTCCCTCCACCGGGATAGAAAGACCACAGAAAGGTCAACCAAAAGCGGGGGGTGCGGAGTTATTGGGCCCGACCTTGCCCATGGGCAGTGTATCCACCAAATCCCCCAGCTCTCAAACGAGCTGCAGCGAAAGATCGTCAACCTGTTGGATCAAAGATACCAGGCATCCTTGTTTTCTGGTTTGGCGCTGGGCAATGTCGGTATGATCGTTCAATTTGTCAAAAATGGTTGCGCGTCAATCGATTCACTGTTACCGATTTTCTTGGCTGTCCCGGCGGAACAATTGCATCCGCCCAAAGATTGTAGTTACGACTCAACACTGGGCTCCAACCATAAATTTTCTGGCTTTTTAGCAGTTTTATTGTTGGAGCCAAATGGGCCTAGGCATAAGCCACGCTGATCAGTTCGGCCACACAAGCGGGCTTGGCCGATCCTTCCAGTTCGATGGTCGCTTCGGCAAAAACGCGGATCCCGCCAGCAATGTCCTCCACTTCTTTGATCACGGCCTTCATGCGGATGCGGCTGCCCGAGCGCACGGGGGTGATGAACCGCACTTTGTTGGATCCATAGTTGACCGACATTTTCACCGACTCGATCTGCATCATCTGGTACATAAACTGTGGGGTGAGCGAAAGCGTCAGGAAACCGTGGGCAATGGTGTGGCCGAATGGCGATTCGCGCTTGGCCCGCTCCTCGTCGAGGTGGATCCACTGGAAATCGAGGGTGGCCTTGGCAAAATCATTGATCATTTCCTGGGTCACCACTTGCCAATCAGACACACCCAAGGTTTTGCCCTTGAAGCTGCGCACTGCATCGATGTTTTTGAATACTACCCCTTTTTCGGTCTGGGTAAACCCTGCTTCGGGCTGCTGTGCCTCTACTTTTGGGGCTGGCGGCGTTGGGGTGGTACCCGGCGCATCCATCACCACTACAGCCTTGCCGATCACCTTGCGGTGCATGAGGTCAGAAAGTGCTTGAGGTGCGTCGGCCAAGGAATAAGTTTGGTAAATGTGCGGTTTGATTTTCCCTTCTGCATAGAAATTGGCCAATTCGCCGAGGTTTTGCAGGCTTTTAGCTGCTTCTCTTTCCGTAAAACTTCCCCAAAAGACCCCTACTATGGCGCAGCCCTTGAGCAGGGCCAAATTCAAGGGGATTTTGGGAATTTCCCCAGCGGCAAACCCGACCACCAAGTAGCGACCACCCCAAGCCATCGAGCGGATGACGGGTTCGGCATATTTATCGCCAATTGGATCATAAACTACGTCCACCCCCCGGCCATCGGTCAGTTCTTTGATCCGTTCCTTGAGATCTTCTTTGCTGTAATTGATCAGCATGTCGGCCCCTTTGGCTTGGCAAGCGGCTAATTTTTCGGCCGATGACGCAGCGGCGATCACCTTGGCCCCCATCAATTTGCCCAGCTCGACAGCGGCCAGGCCCACCCCACCCGCTGCACCCAACACCAGCAGGGTTTCGCCCGCTTTAAGTCCAGCCCTGTCCTTGAGTGCATGGTACGAAGTGCCATAATTGTAGAGCAGGGACGCCCCCGCCGCAAAATCCATGCTTGGGGGCATGGGGGCGCACTTGCGGGCGTCCACCGCCACTTCCTCCGCAAAGCCGCCCCAGCCACAAAGGGCGATCACCCGATCCCCGGGTTTGAACTGTTTGACCCCTTCGCCCACCTCCTTGACCGTGCCGGCCACCTCGCCCCCGGGAGAAAATGGCAGCGTGGGCTTGAATTGATAGAGGTTTTGGATGATCAGCGTGTCGGGAAAGTTGGCACTGCAAGCCCGGATGTTGATGACCACTTGGCCCGGTCCCGCACTTGGCGAAGCGATTTCCTCCACCCCAAGCGTATCGGGCAGGCCATAAGATTTACAAAGAAGTGCTTTCATGGAATGAGTTGTTTGCGGAAAGTTAAGGCAATTATTGGTTTGGGGCAGTCTTTACCCACTTATTTTCGGCGGGCGTGTAACCTAATAGCCAATTTATCAAAGTTAAATATACATAGCTTTTCTTAAATCATAAAATTATTACTTCCCATTTCCGCACAAAAACGACCGAAAACGAACAAATGTTTTGAATTAAAAGATATAAATTATTAATTATTAACAAGTTATGATTGGCAAAGTAGTTGAATTAGAGGGTTAAGGGGACCTCGAAAAACTAAACAGAAGAAATTAAGTATATTTTTCTTCTTAATTTGTACTTAATTTCTTCTTAATTTGTACTTAATTTAGTACTTTTG
>JAYUVL010000032.1:0-2104 GCA_043754075.1 Cytophagales bacterium
GCGTTGCTCATCCGGCTCTTCGACGATGAAACTGCGTTCATCGCAGCTCGCCTACTTGGCCACCTTTTGGGCGGGCACCCCAAACACGGTGGTGTTGTCGGGCACATCGGCAATGACCAGTGATCCCGCACCCACGCGGGTGTTCTTGCCAATTTTGATTCCAGAAACGACCGTCACGCCGGATCCGATGAAGGCACTTTCGCCAATGATCACCCCAGAATTGATGATACTACCGGCACCAATCTGCACAAAATCAGCCAATTGAGCATCGTAATCCACAATGGCCCGGGCATTGAGAATGCAGTGGTTGCCCAAGATGGCAAAACTGCCCAGGTAGACCCCGGCCGCGATCATGTTTCCGTGACCAATGCTGGCCGAAGCCTCCGTCACCGAACTGGGATGGATCGCATTGATGGGCATTTTTTTGTACTCTTCCATCAGCATTTTGGCCAGCGATTTGCGCTCCCGGTTGTCATCGGTCGCGATAAACACCTCGCACTTCTCCCCGATAACTTTCAAATATTCTTCCTCGTCCGTTTTGCCGGTCACTAATACTTCTTGGACCTCTTTGCCCCGGAGTTTGGGGTCATCATCCAGAAAGCAGTACACGATGACGTTGTTCTGTTTAAATATGTCCAAGGCCACTTTGCCCAAACCTTTTGCCCCTAAAATAATTACTGGATTTTCCATTTTTTGCTTAATATTTTAATTTATTAATCCAAATTGTACTAAAATTGGCAGCTATTTCATTGATAATTTGTCGATCTTTGGTTTGCTAGTAAAATAGAAAAGCATTTTACTAATTTGGCGATGCAGGTGGGCACTTTTGCGCTGTCCCACATCAAATCGCCAACCAAATTTCTGCTTGGTTTCACTCCTCTCATTGCTCCCACTATCAAGGGCGGGCGAACAAAAGGGCTGGCCAGCCGATCGGCCAAAGCCCCGACCCCAGTTTTTGGTTTTTGGCTTGCAAAACCACCCTACTCGGCCACTTCTTCTTCGCTCTGCATTTGTCTTTCGTAGAGGTCGCGGTAGGTTCCCCCGAGGGCGAGCAGTTGGTCATGTGAACCGCTCTCAATGATTTGCCCATCGGCCAGCACAATGATCTGGTCGGCCAGCTTGGCCGATGATACCCGGTGGGAAATGATGACCGTGGTGCGGTTGTGCATGATGCGTTGCAAGCTGTTGAGGATGGCGTTCTCGGTTCTGGTGTCCACTGCCGACAGGGCGTCGTCCATGATCAGGATGCTGGGGTTGCGCGAGATGGCCCGCGCAATGGAAACCCGCTGCTTTTGCCCCCCCGAGAGCGTGAGGCCGCGCTCGCCCACTTCGGTATCAAATTGCTTGGGGAACTCCATGATATTGTCATACACGTCGGCATCTTTGGCCGCTTGCCAGATGGCCGCTTCGGTCATTCCCTTGGTGCCAAAGGCAATGTTGCCGCGCACAGTTTCGGAAAACAAAAAGACATCTTGGGGAATGTACCCAATTTGTTGGCGGAGCATGGCAATGTTGTAATCACGGATGTCGGTCCCGTCGATCTTGATTTCGCCCGAGGTGGCATCATAAAGCCGGCAAAGCAAGTTGGCAATGGTGCTCTTGCCCGAGCCAGTAGCGCCCAAGATGGCAACCGCATGGCCAGGCTTGATGGTGAAATTGATGTTTCGGAGGGCCACAATCCCTGAATCGGGGTAAGTAAAACTTACATTGTTAAAGCTCACCGCCCCTTCAAGCTTGGTGTTCAGGTCTTTGCGGGACACCAAATCGGTTTTGGTGTTCAGGAATTCATTGATCCGTCCTTGGGACGCCGCCGCCCGCTGAGTGATGCTCGCGATCCAGCCCAATGAGGCCACTGGCCAAGTGAGCATATTGACATAGATAATAAACTCGGCAATGACCCCGGGGGTTATATTGCCACTGATCACTTGGATCCCACCCATGTACACGGTCAAGATGGTGCTCAAACTGATCATAAACATCATGATGGGGAAAAAAAGCGCATCCACTATCCCCCGCTTCATCGACTTGTCTTTGTAATCATTGCTTTGCCGGCTAAACTGGTTGGCTGAATCTGCCTCGCGCACAAAGGATTTGATGACCCGGA
>JAYUVL010000033.1:0-15846 GCA_043754075.1 Cytophagales bacterium
TGGTTGAGCCTTGAGAAGGTTTTGTGGTTGTTTAGCTCAAGCATAAGCCGATCAAAACGCGAGGTTTCATTTTAACTAATTGAATATTAAGTTTTTGAAATTCCAAAACATACTCTAAAGCTGAGCGTATTGTGATCTATTGATCACACCGTTTAATCCGTTGTCGGTGTTGGCCAAGTCCGCCCATCATAAAGCAGAGAATCAAAGGTTCGGCACCCGTGTCTGCTAGCACGGGCTGGGCCGCCAAGTGCCGAGGTCAGCCCCGAAGGTGCAATAGCTGCCTCGGCTCACCAACCGATCGGGGTTCCCATCACCCCAAATTACAGGGCCAGTGCCAGCACGCTGGAGCCGTGCCCCAAACCAGCCAAAGTGTTGGAAAGGCCAAAATGAAGTCCTGATCGAGCCCTTCCCGACACAAAATCGCCTTCTCATTGGAAATATTGCCCTAAATTGACCCCGGTTTTAAACTTCTTATGATTTTTTGGGTTCAAATTTAAAAAAATGTTAACTTGGCCACTCGAAAGGCTGTTCCAATTTTGGGGACAGTGGCAAGCCAGCTTTGCCTTTATTAAACTACGGATTGTTCAAACTTAAACTAAACCCAGTTTCATCGGATGATTAAAAAGTTACTAGTGAGCGGGTTGCTTTGCTTGTGTACAGTGGTTGCATGGGCGCAACAAAAAACGGTTTCGGGAAATGTAACCAGTTCAGAGGACAAAACGAGCCTCCCGGGGGTATCGGTGGTGGTGAAAGGCACCTCGGCTGGTACCGTGACCGATGTAGAGGGCAATTTTAAAATTAGTGTGCCCGGCAATGATGCCGTCCTTGTGTTTTCCTACGTGGGTTTCAAGCCCCAAGAAGTAGTGGTGGGAGCTCAGAGCAGTATCAAAGTAGAAATGCAGGCCGATACCCGCGAGCTGACCGAAGTAGTGGTGACGGCAGCGGGCATTGCCCGGGAGAAAAAGGCCCTCGGCTATTCGGTGGCCACCGTGAACAGCGACCGGCTGTCCCAACTCTCCGAACCGGATCCCCTCCGGGCCATGACTGGCAAAATCGCCGGGGTAAATATCCAAGGATCGGGCGGGGCTGCTGGGGGTGGGACCAACATTACCATCCGGGGCAATTCTTCACTGTCCAACAACAACCAACCTTTATTTGTCGTGGACGGTGTGCCGTTTGACAACTCCACTTTCCAGACCGACGGAGGTTTTGCGGGCGGATCCACTTTCACCAACCGGGCATTTGATTTGGATCCCAACAACATCGAGTCCATGACCGTGCTCAAGGGCGCAGCAGCGGCGGCGTTGTACGGTTCGCGGGCTGCTAACGGGGCCATCATCATCAATACCAAAATGGGCAAGAAAAAGAGCCGGAAAGGATTGGAGGTCTCCTACAGCACTTCTTATTCAACCGAACAACTGGCCAAAGCCCCTGAATACCAAAACACTTATGGCCAAGGCACTGAATTTGACACCCGGTTGGGCGTTTTTGGTTCTTGGGGCCGGGCCTATTCGGCCATTGACTCCATTCCCCACCCCCTTTCCAATCGATTTGGGTCGGTTTTTCCCGAACTGATTGGCCGAAAGGTCAAATACGAGCCCTTCGGCCAAGGCAACTACGAAAACTTTTACGAGCGCGGGTATGTATATGACAACGCGATCAACGTATCTGGCGGAACCGAAAAGGCCAACCTGACCGTGGGCATTTCCCGGACGGACAACAAAGGGATCGTGCCCTTCAACAGCATCAGCCGCACCGGGGTCAACATTGGGGGCAATGCCCAGTTGGACAATGGCTTATACGTCAACGGATCGTTCAACTACGTCAATACCGTTCAGAAATCACCCCAGTTGGCTTCCAGCATCGGGGCGGGCCCGTCGGCCATCGAGATCATGCCCTGGACTCCGGTAAGCTATGATCTGACCAACTACCCCTTTGCCAACCCCATCACTGGCGGCAGTATCTACGACCGTTTTGGGGTGGACAATCCTTACTGGTCGGTCAATTACAGTGGGCTGCTTTCCAAAGTCGATCGCTATTATGGCAAGTTTACCTTGGGCTATGATCCATTGCCCTGGCTCAACATTCAATACACGGGAGGTTTCAATGCCTATACCGACCGCCGGACGAGCTATAATGGCCGGGGGGGCGAGATTTTCCCCAATGGCAACATCACCGACGACAACATTTACCGCCAAGAATTGGACGGTACTTTGCTGATCACGGCCGACCGTGATTTTGGCCCCAACTGGAATTTGCGGGCCATTGTGGGCAACAACGTGAACCAACGGCGCACCGAGCGCCAAGCGGTGTTCGGCGATGGGATCATTGTGCCCGGCATCAACGACTTGGACAACACCCGCGTGCAACTGGCCATTGGGCCCAACTTGGGCAATATCAAGCAACGGTTCTTCGCCGTTTTTGCCGACGTGCAGCTGTCCTACAAAGATTACGCATTCCTGAACTTGGTGGCCCGGAACGACTGGTCGTCCACTTTGCCGGTGGGAGCCCGCAGCTATTTCTATCCAGGGGTCAATGGTTCCCTAGTGTTTACCGAAGCGTTCGATATCAAATCCGACCTGTTGAGTTTTGGCAAAATCCGGGCAGGCTATACCGTGGTGGGCAACGAAGCCAGTGCTTACCAAACCCAGACGGTGTTCAACATCAACCCCAATTTTGTTACCCCGGCCCCGGTCGATATGCAATCGCCCTTCAGCGGGATCAACACGCTCACTTACAGCAACCGTTTGGGGAGCACAGTGCTCAAGCCCGAGTTCATCCGTGAGTTTGAGACTGGCCTTGAGCTCAAGCTGTTCAAGGGCAAATTGGGGATTGACTTCGCCTACTACCACAAGATCTCCACTTCGCAAATTTTCACCGTGGATGTGGCCCCGTCAACTGGTTTCCTATCTCGGGTGACCAATATCGGCAAAGTGAGGAACGAAGGCATTGAACTGGGCGTGGATTTCACGCCAGTCAAGCTGGAGAATGGTTTTTCGTGGAACATCAACTCGGCCTTTACCCTCAACCGCAACTTGGTGCTGGATTTGGGCGGGGCGACCGAACTCCAATACGGAGCCACTGGCAACGCCAGCGTGACCAGCATCCACATCGTTGGCCAGCCTTACGGCCAGATTCGGGGCCAAGTATACGAGCGTGACCCCGAGGGCCGGGTATTGATCGATGCCGTTAGCCGAGTGGGTAAGGCCATTTTGGCCGAGCGCGAACGGGCCATTGGCAATCCCAATCCTAATTTCATTTGGGGCATTACCAACTCTTTCAGTTATAAGGGATTGAGCTTGAGTGTGTTGTTCGATTGGCGCGATGGGGGCGATATGCTCTCCATCTCAGTGGCCGAAATGCTGGCCCGTGGGGTGACCCGCGATACCGAAGATCGGGAACAAGTATTGGTTTATCCTGGCGTATTGGCTGATCCAGTCACCCGGCGGGTATTGACCGATGCCCAAGGCCAGCCCCGCCTGAACAATATTCCCATATCGGTCAATGAATTTTACTTCGGCACCGGTGCATTCAGCGGCAGCCAAGGCACCGCCGATGAGTTCCGGGTCTTTACCGCCACCACTTACCGCCTCCGCGAAGTGTCCTTGGGCTATTCGCTGCCCGCCAAATTCTTGAAAAAGACTCCTTTTGGCTCCGCAACGCTCTCGGTCAGTGGCCGCAACCTTTGGTACTTTGCGCCCGGTTTCCCCAAGTACATGAATTTTGACCCCGAAGTCAGTTCATTGGGCGTGGGCAATTCCCAAGGCTTCGACTTGGTGTCAGTGCCCACCACCCGCCGTTTTGGCGTCAACTTGCGCGTTTCCTTCTAATGTATTGATTTTGAATTTTTTAACTGACATTGCGAATGAGAAAAATATATAAGTACTTAACCGCCCTAAGCCTCGTTTGGGCAATGAGCGGTTGCGGAAAGTTCCTGGACGTGAACGTGGATCCCAACAGCCCCACCGAGCCAGTGCTAGACTTGCTCCTGCCCTCGACCCAGGTGTCGATGGTGGTCAACTTGGGCACCAACAACCCCAATATTGTGGCCACTTGCATTGTCCAACACGCTACCCAAGGCGGTTTTAGCCGGTTTGAACTGTTGGGGACTACTTTTCAAACCGCTTGGAACAACATCTACTCGGTCACACTGGCCGATCTGGAAATCCTGATCAGTACAGCGACCGCTCGCAACAACACGGCCTATTTGGGCATGGGCAAGCTGCTCAAAGCGTACACCTACAGCAATTTGGTGGACATTTGGGGCGATGTGCCCTACACCGAAGCCGGCCGGGGCGAAGCCAACTTGGCCCCCAAGTTTGACAATGGGGCCGATATCTACCGCGATCTGTTCCGTTTGATCGACGAAGGCATTGCCGATTTGCAGCGCAACCCGTACGTTTCGCCCGGCAATGTCGACCTGTTTTACCGGGGCGACCGCGCCCTGTGGATCCGCATGGCCAATAGCCTAAAACTGAAAATGTTGTTGCAAATGCGCCTGATTCCTACCGAGCGGGATCGGGTCACCCGGGAAATCAACCTGCTCATCGCGGGGGGACAGCTTATCAGCACCAATGCCCAAGATTTTACTTTCCGCTTTGGCACGACCGAAACCCCCATGAACCGCCACCCTACCTACTTGGGCGAGTACCGGGCGGCAAAAAACTTTTACATGGATCAGGGTTTTATGGATCGTTTGCAAGCCGCCGACGACCCGCGCCTGCGCTACTACATCTATCGGCAGCGCCCAGATACCGGGGTGAGCTTTACCCTGACCAGCAATGGCTACGGCGGGCGGGCAACCGGCGACCCCACGGGCATCCCGGCCGATAATGCCGCCAGGGCTACTTTTGGCCTTTACCCCTATGGCGGGCTATATGACAACAATCCGATCCGCAATTTGCCGGCCACCAACCGTTTTTTGACCAATATCGGAACCAACAACCCAGCGGCCCACCGGGTGGTTACAACCGCCGATGGCAGCGGGGCAGGTTGGCACCCCATGATCACCAACGCCATGATGCAATTCATGCTGGCCGAGGCCGCGCTCACCTTGGGCACCACCGGCGACCCGCGCACCTACCTGCGCAATGCCATTACGGCCAACTTGCAGAGCATCAATACCTTTACCGCATCGCCCGGCAACACTGGTGTGCAAATGTCCCCCGAGCTGATCACAGCCTTTGTGGATAGCCGCTTGGCCCAGTATGATGCCGCCACCGATCCCCGGGGCCGCCTCAATGTGATCATGACCGAAAAATACATTGCCCTTTATGGCAACGGTATCGAGAGTTACAATGATTATCGCCGCACGGGCCTGCCCGTGTTGATGACGCCCATCGCGCCGCTCAACCCTTTCCCGGTGCGTTTCACGGTGGCCCTGCGCGAGTTGACCACCAACCCCAATGCACCCCAGATCAACGATTTGACCAAGAAAGTATTTTGGGACATTGACTAGTTGCCCTTACGTTAACCAGTTTGTGCCGTTGGGCACCGAACATTTAATCAAGCATTTAGGATGAAAACGAGCATTATCAATATTTTTAGCTTTTTGTCGCTCACTTGGGTGTTTTCCTGCCAGTCGTTTGATCCGACCGAGGGGGTTCCCAACGGAGCGGTAGCGGTTGCGCAGATCAACCCCCAACGGGCCTTCTTCAATTTCCAGCAGTTGGCCACCGCTACGTTTGAGTTCAGCCTACGGGGGGAAGACTTTGGCCGCAATGTGCCCGTATCCTCGATCGAAGTGTGGATCGGGTACAACAATCCTGCGCGGGTCACCCTCACCACCGCCATGACCAACTGTGGAGTGGGTGTGCCCACAAGTTCGGGTTGCTTGCCCGGAGCGGCTTTGGCCCCACTGCCCAGCCGCATTGTGGTGGGCGACCGGCTTCTCCGTACCGTAACCCAACTGCCCGCCACGGTGACCATTACCGCGGCCGAAGCAGCACAAGCCTGTGGCATCGATGTCTCACGATTGTTGCTCAACGATACGTTTTTGCTCAAGTTTGCGGTCAATACGGCCGACGGGCGGCGCTTTGATATCTTCAACGACGGCATTTGTGACGAAAGCCGCGCCCAAGTGGGTGATTGCCGGCTCGTGGCCCGGGTGCGCAATCCCTAGGCCAGTGAGCAACCCAAAAAAAGCCTCAACAGTAATTGCTGTTGAGGCTTTTTTGATGAAAAAATCTAACCATTTCCCCAACCGAGCGGTGGGATTTGCGCTGATCTCCCCCACCTAAGTGCCAGCAAGCCAAGTATGGGAAGGCAATGTAGCTGTTTGGGCCAGTTCAACACCTTTTACTTTTACTTTTGCCAACTTCTATTTACATTCGCTTATTTACTGTTGACCTGAGCGGCACATTGGGCAAGCGGATGGCGGGGAGCACGAAGACCCACTTGCAAGCGGTAGCCTGTCCGCCAGCCCAATTTGGCGGCAACGTTGCCATTCTGCCCAGATTAGCCTTATTTTGTAAGCTTCTATAATCCACCCTCCAATGCAAAAAGCTATTTTTAGCCTGTGGTTGTGCTTTTCTTTGGGCTGCATCGGTCCACATTCAGCCACCGATCTGCCGATGATGGTCCGGCCCTTGGCCGACAAGTGCTCGCGCCCCCGCACTGAGTCGGACAATATCACCCATTTGGTCATGCACTTTTGCAGCGATGCAATCCAAAATCCCCAAGCCCCGTTTTCGGTGGATCGGATAGTGGGCATTTTTGAAGAAGTGGGGGTTTCGGCGCATTACCTCATTGACCGGGCAGGAAAAATCTACCAGTTGGTGCCCGAAACCCGGGTAGCCTTTCATGCTGGCAAGGGCAAGCTCGCGGCGGCACCGTATTACGAAAATAGCCTAAATGCGCATTCGGTAGGCATTGAACTCATGGCCATTGGTTCTAAGAAAGACATGAAAATGTTTTTTTCGGAAGAGCACTACAGCAAAATTGACAAGAGCCACCTTGGATTTACCGAAGCGCAGTACAAAGCACTCGCACAATTGACAAGCGACATTCTCAAGCGCAACCCAGGGATAAAAAATGACCGTCAACACATCATTGGGCACGATGAATATGCCCCGTCACGGCGCACTGATCCAGGGGAACTGTTTGATTGGGGACGGATCGGGCTTTAGAAAACATCCCCACCCCGCCATAACAAGGGGCAATTAGACCAAAAAGGAGCGGACAACGGCCACACTGATTACATCAAGACAATAAAGGGGGGCAAATCCCACTTGTCAAGTTTGCTACTCAACAAAATGACTTTGGAACGTTTGCTTCTGCCAGGGGTTCGATGGTCGGCTTCCGAGTGGGAAGTCCTGAAGATATTGATGATAATGTTTCTTAGCATTGATAGAAAGTGATTCATAGATAGTCGCGCTGCAAATGGTAAGACACTGGTAGTTCCTGCTGCAAGCTTGTTAGAAAAGGCTCATGGGCCAAGTAGGGAGTATTATTGTGCAGATTCAAAAGGCATTTGTAATGCCTAGGTATGCTTATTGTAATAAAAAGTTGTATATTTCTAACAACACAAATTTGCGACTATTATTTCAGAAATCCAAATGTACATTGTTAAACCTTTTCTATCCCCTTGAAATTTACGATAGATACGACTGACCGCGCCACTAAAGCTCGGGCTGGCCGGATTGAAACTGACCACGGAAACATTCTTACCCCCATTTTTATGCCCGTTGGGACGGTGGGCACGGTCAAGGCGGTGCACACCCGCGAACTGGTCAAGGATGTGCAAGCGCAAATTATTCTGGGCAACACCTACCACTTGTACCTCCGCCCCGGTTTGGCGGTGCTGGAGCAGGCGGGCGGGTTGCATGGGTTCAACGGCTGGCCGGGGCCCATCCTCACCGACAGCGGCGGCTACCAAGTCTATTCCCTGTCCGACCGGCGCAAAATCACCGAGGAGGGGGCCATGTTCCAATCTCATCTGGATGGATCCCGCCACCTGTTCACCCCGGAGAAAGTGATGGACATTCAGCGCACCATCGGGGCTGACATTGTTATGGCTTTCGATGAGTGCCCACCTTACCCCTGCGAATACGGGTATGCCCAGAAGTCGATGGAAATGACCCACCGCTGGTTGGCCCGTTGTTGCCAGCGTTTTGATGGCACTGAGCCCAAATATGGCCACTCCCAAACCCTTTTCCCGATCGTACAAGGGGGCACTTATCCCGATTTGCGGGCACAATCGGCCGAGGTGATTGCCGGGTTTGGGCGCGAAGGCAACGCCATTGGTGGCTTGTCGGTGGGCGAGCCGGCCGATAAAATGTATGCCACTACCGAACTCGTGTGCGGTATTTTGCCCGCCGACAAGCCCCGCTACCTGATGGGCGTGGGCACCCCGGTCAATCTGCTGGAGTGCATTGCCCTGGGCATCGATATGTTCGATTGCATCATGCCCACCCGCAATGGGCGGCACGGAATGTTGTTTACTTCCCAAGGCACTATCAACATCAAAAATGAACGGTGGAAGGCTGATTTTTCGCCCATTGATCCCGAAATTGGCGGCTACGTGAGCACTTTCTACCACCGGGCCTACCTGCGGCACCTCATTTTGAGTGGTGAGATCTTGGGCCTGCAAATTGCCAGCCTGCACAACCTCAGCTTTTACCTGTGGCTGGTGGGGCAAGCCCGCGAGCACATACTGGCCGGCGATTTCTATGAGTGGAAGCATAAAATGGTGGGCCAGTTGGCGCAACGGTTGTAGCGTCCCGTCCAGTTATTCACTATCTTTCAGCCCTAAACTTTGTCTTATGTTTTCTTTTTTCAAAAAACAGCCCAAGAAACCCAGTTATGAGGAGAGCGTCTGGATCGAGCAGCGCAACAAATACCAAGGCTTGGTCGAGGATGTGACCGCTGCGGGGCAAGCCGGGGAAACCGCATTGATCTTTGCCCACTTTGCCCATACAATAGCCGAAGTAGTGGCGGCCCTGAGTTCGGCGAAGATTGGATACCAAGCCTATACCATGACCGATCGCCCCACCGATTTGACGGTGGCCAAGGTGCTGGTGGTGCAAGCCGATATTTTGCAGGCGCCGGCCCTCTATGCGCTCAAGCCAATGGTGGCCCGGGGGACGGTACGGTTCGCGCTGGCCGATCACCATCCCCTGCTCAGCAAGGATCTGGCCCTGCTGGAAACGCTTTTTACCCTAGCCCCGGCGGTCAAACCGATGTTCTACACCTCGCTGGAGGACGCGATCCTCAAGCGGTTTATCACCGATGACTTCAAACAACTATTGGAAAAAATGGGCATGAAGCCAGACGAACGCATCAATCATGCGATGGTCAACCGTTCCATTGCCAATGCCCAAGAGAAGATCGGGGCGACCGCTCACGGCGACCGCCCAGCCCGCTCGGCCGAGGAGTGGATGACCCTAAATTTGTAGGCGCGTGGCTTTTGCCATTTGTACAGCGGCGAGTTTTACTCGAAGGGAATACGTGGCAAGTCGGTCGTTGGTTGCTTCCTATCGGCAACGAGTCGTCCATCAACTCATTGTCTGATTGATAGCCGGTTTATCCTCCTTGTCCCCTGCTATTATTTGCCCTCTTTATCGATCAACTCACCCGCCCAGTTGAAACGGTCGGAGGCTGAAAAAGCCCAGGGGGCCGCATTGTTTTCAATATTGGCAAACATGCTGTTCCACGAGGCGGGTGTGCCCGATTCTTCCATGGCCACATACTGCCTCACCTGCACGATGATGTCGAGCGGATTGATGTTGATCGGGCAGGCATCCGTGCAGGCATTGCAAGTGGTGCAGGCCATCATTTCTTCTTTCGTGATATAATCGCCATAGAGCGACTTACCATCATCGTGGCCCGGCCCAACGTCGGCCAAGTGCTGGCCGATTTCCTCGAGCCGGTCGCGGGTGTCCATCATCACTTTGCGGGGCGAGAGCAGTTTGCCCGTCAGGTTGGCGGGGCACACAGCAGTGCAGCGCCCACACTCGGTGCAACTGTAGGCATCCATGAGGTTTTTCCAAGTGAGGTCGGCCACATCTTTGGCCCCAAAACGGCCCACTTCGGCAGAAACTTCCGAAGCAGGGGTTTCTTCGGCCAAACCCAGCATGGAGCGCACTTCGCGGGTCACTACGGGCATATTGAGCAATTTGCCCTTGGCATCCAAATCCGAAAAATAGGTATTGGGAAAAGCCAACCCAATGTGCAGGTGTTTGGAATAGGTGACATACACGGCAAAGGACAGGATGCCCAAGATATGGAGCCACCACGCGCCGCGCTCCAGCCCCAATAGGGCCGAGGTAGAAAGGCCCTCAAACAACGGAACGAGCAAACCACTAAACAAAAACGATCCAACGGGGTGATAGTGGGCATTTACATACTCACTTTCGCCACCACGCCCCTGCAATATGGCATCGGTCGCGTTCATGGTCAAAAGGCAGAGCATGAGCGCAATCTCAACGATCAGGATGATGGTGGCATCCAGCCGGGGCCAGTCAGTCATCTCGCGCGACCAAAACCGGGGGACTAGCCGGGAATAGCGCCGAAACAAAAACACAACGCAGACCAGAATGACATTGACGGCCAAAAACTCAAAAAAATTGATCAGCCAAGGATACAAGCTGCCGAGGAGCGGCGCAAAAATCCGGTGCTGGCCCGTGAGGCCATCCAGGATGATTTCCAATACCTCGATGTTGACCAACAAAAAGGCCGAATAAATGACAAAGTGCATCAGGCCCACGAAAGGTCGGTCAAACATCTTCTTTTGGCCGAAAGCAATGAGCAACATGGTACGCCAGCGTTCGGCCGGGCGGTCAGTCCGATCCAAGGGCCTGCCCAATTGGATATTGCCCTTGATGCGCAGCACCCGCTGAGTTACTGCAACAACGGCAGCCAGTAGGGCAGCTAAAAAAAACAACTGTTGAATAAGAGAAACAAAAATAGCCATGCGGTTTACAATCAAAGGACGAATTTACATTTTTCCTTGGTTTTCTCTACCAGTATTCCATCATTTCTTGGCCCCAAACAGGGAAACCTTTGTGGCCGGGCACGTTGGTGGGGCACCGACAGGGCAGTTAGGGCAGTTTCTGCGTCAGCCGATCCAAGATTTCGGCAAAATAGGCCGCATTGCCAGGGCCAAACCAGTTCATGGTGCGGGTTTCGTAGGAGTCGAGGTGGTTGTAGTAGCCGTCGGGCGTGATGTAGCCCACGTAGCCCCCATTGAAACTGGTGACCAGCAATTGGCGGCCCCGCTTGGCTTGCTCGGTCTCGAGGGCGGGCACCAGTTCTCCCGAAAAATCGCAGGGCAGCCCCACCAGCACCAGCGAACCAAGCCGTAGTGCGTTCATCTGCACTGGGTAGCCGCCATAAAGCGCATGGAATACCCAGGGCCGCACCCGCCAGTTTTTTGTGAGGCGAATTTGCGGTTCACGCAGGTACAACGGGGTGGCCACGGAAGCCAGCGTGGACAGGCTATCGGGCGCTAGGGAGGGCAAGGCACCGACCATCTGGCGGCTGAGGCTGTCACCCAAAAACTGGAGCTGGGCCAAATCGTCACCACTGGGTCCATCGGCCGGCCCGTGGCTACCCACCGCCCCAGCCATGAATAACGCAAATTCCACGCCGGGCTGCTCCTCCAGCCGGGCGATCAAGTGGCCCGGATAATCATTGGACACAAACATTTTATCGCCCGACAAACAGGTGGCATGGGCGGTGAACGAGGTAATCAAGGCGGTTTTGCCAGTGGCAGATTGCAAACGGATCACATGGGCCCATGGGTACTCTGCCCCCTGATCGATCAGCCGGTTGAGCACCAGCATGCCAGCATTGATCTTACCGTGGGCCAGCGAAACCGGCTCGGGGCGTTTGTCAGCCCGCCGGACGGCCTGCACAATGGCCTGGGCAACATAGTCCACCACTGCTTGATCATATTTTCCGGCAAAAGCTTCGCCGATCATTTTTTCGCCCCACCCGCCCACACTGTTGTGGGTATGGGAGGCCCCAAAGTAGAGTTGGCCCGGCCCGTAGCCCAAGTTGAACAACAGGAATGCTGCTTTTTGCGCAATGGTGGGCGGCACAATGAGCATGTCCAAACTGATGATGGCCACTTTGAGCCGGCCCTTGCGCAGCACAATGGCCCGGACAAACAGCGAATCGTGGATCCCCTCGCTCAACTTGCCCGCCCGGTTGGCATAGCCCGCCAATGGCGAAGGTTGGGCGGGGGTGATGTGGGCCTTGCCCCAACCGGCCCGGAGCAGGCTGTCCGGCTCACCCACTTGCACGGGCGCTGATCCGATGGCCTGAAGCGTGCTCCGATAAAACTCGCCATCTTGGTAGGGGGAACTGTCCACAATGGCAACGCCCGCCACCAGTGCCACCACGAGAATGGTCAACAGTCCCAATCCAACATAACGCAAAATGAGCCCCAATTTTTTCATAACGTGCACCGATGAGTATAAACCGACCTATTGCCTTTGTGAAATACCTTTGTGCAAATATTTAGTTTTATATTGGGATAGCAGCTCGGGCTAGATGGATTGGCCTGCTTTTCAGTGATTTTTCCTTTTGTCGTCCTCGGCCAATGTTGATCGCCTACATTTGTTCAATTCCTCAACTTCACCATCCACATGGATCCATTGCTCACCGCCAACCAAGCCTTTTACCAAGCCATTATCGATAAGCGCGTGGGGGATATTTGCGCCCACTATGTCCAATCGCCCCAAACCTACGTATTTGTGGAGGGTCCGCGCTATTCCACACTAGGCTATGCCAATATTGCCAGGGGATGGGACGATTTCTGCGCTTCCGCCCTTACGCTGGAAAAAATAGAATGGGTGGAAGGCCCATTGACCGAAATCGAGGGAACAATGGGCTGGATCGGTGGCATGATCGTGCTCACTGTCCAGCTTCGCGGACAGACGTTCAGCGTCCAGTTCCGGGCTACTTTCATCCTGCGCCAGGCGGCCAATGGCCAGTGGCTGATCACCCATGAACACGTGTCAGGTCCGTTGCCGGATCCGTACGGCATTGGGGATTGGTTAAAAAAACAGTAAATTATGGCCCAAGCCTTACATGGCAAGATGGCACTTGTTGACCACTAAAAAAGGGCAATCGCTGAACCGTCCGGCGAGCTTAGGTTGTTCTTGAGCCAAAAGAGTTGTTTTTTTCGGTCAATACGGGTAGCTGATATTGGTAGTTTGAAAAAAAGGATTTATATTTACCCAAATCTTACAGGTGTAAGTTTTAGGGCTAATTAAATACTTAACAACGTGTGCACTAACCCACCTTTTGTTGATGTCCCTTTTATCCAACTGCTCATTTATTGCCAAAACGAACTGGCCGTATGAAAATCAAAACGATTTTAGTGCCAACCGATTTTTCCGATGCCGCCGGAAATGCCCTCCATTTGGCAGCCACTTTGGCCCGTCGGAGCAATGCCAATCTGCTCCTGTTGCACGTGATTGAATTGCCCATCGGCAGTCCAATGTCGCCCAATCATGGCGAATCATCAGACGCTTGTTTGCCGCATAAATTGGCCGAGACCAAAGAAAAGTTGAGGCTACTGTCCGAAATTTATCCCGATTTGCACATCCGCAAACATGTGGTGCTGGATGATGAAGGCCGGGCCTTGGCCGATTTTGTGACCGAGGAAGTAGCCGATCTGATAGTGCTGGGCACCAAGGAAGGCGGCCGACTAGAAAGAACCAAGGTGGGCGGCACGATTGAAAAAATCATCCGAATGGCCCAAGTCCCCGTGTTCACGGTAAAATCACCGATGAATGCCTCTGTTTTGGCCAGTATCGTTTTTGCCTCCAATTTTAAGGAAGTGCCCGACCGGGTAGTGGAAAACCTCAAGGCCATTCAAGCCCTGTTTGGATCGGTGGTTCATTTTGTCAAAATTGTTCCCCCCCGGGTGGAGATCAGCACCCAGCGCGAAACCCTGGATGTGATCTTGGATTTTGCCACCCAGCACGAATTTGACAACTACACCTTCAATATTTACATTGGCGAATCCAAAGAAGTGGCCATTCGCAAGTTTGCCGAATCGGTGAAAGCTGATTTGATCGCAATGTCCATTTCGGGGCGCGACGGGATCGCCCATTTCCTGTTTGGCAATCTTACCGAGAAAATGGCCAACACATCCAATCAATCAATGCTGACCCTTTGCGAATAGGCCCGGTGCAAAAAAATCGCTCTCGTTGCGGCGATCCTCATGAGAGCGATTTTTTTCATGACAACTGCGTAATTGATCCGCCAACACCTCTTTTTCGGGCGTAATCAGCCTCTAGAGATTGTTCATATTGGCCAAGTAGGCCTCCGCTTGGGCCAAGATCTTGGTTCGCTCTTCGGGCTGCACTTTGTCCCAAGTGACGTAGGCCATGCCAATGCGTGGGTTCTTGGCCAACTTGGCACGGTGGCGATCATAAAAATGCCAATACAAACTATTGAACGGGCAGGCCTTCTCCCCGTATTTTTTGTCCTTGTCGTACACACAAGTTTTGCAATAGTTGCTCATTTTATTGATATAGTTGGCACTGCCGACGTAGGGCTTGGTCCCCACAATGCCCCCGTCGGCAAACTGGCTCATGCCCCGCGTGTTGGTGATTTCGACCCATTCAATGGCATCGGCATAAACGCCCAGGTACCACGCGTCCACCGCGTCGGGGTGGGTGCCGGCCAAGCTGGCAAACGCGCCCGTGATCATGAGTCGTTGGATGTGGTGGGCATAGGCCCCGTCCAGCGACTGATTAATCGCATGGTGGAGGCAGTTCATCTTCACTTTGCCCGTCCAGAACCAATCGGGCAGAGGCTGTTGGTGGTCAAAAAAGTTGAGCTGGGCAAAGCTGGGCATCTTGTCCCAATAAATGCCGCGCATGTATTCCCGCCAGCCAATGATCTGACGGACAAACCCCTCGATCTGCGGTAGGGAAATTTCGGTGCGCCGCTTTTCCCACTCCCCAATGGCGGCCTGCACCACCTCCAGCGGGTGCAATAGCTTGACATTGAGCGCGAAGGACAGCCGGGAGTGGAACAGATAGGGAAAATGAGTGTCCATCGCGTCTTCATACGTGCCAAAGTGGGGGAGGCCGCGCGTAACGAAAAAGTGCAACATTTTAAGGCTGTCGGCCCGGGTAAAGTACCAATCAAAGCGATCTGGATCCACCCGGCCAATGGTTGCCACGTCTTGGGCCAAGATTTCTTGGTAGATTTCTTTGATTAAGACCCGATTTTCGGGCGAAGCGAAAGTGGGTTGGTTGGGCACATTGACCTTGCCATCAAATTTTTTCCGGTTCTCGGCATCGTAGTTCCATTGGCCGCCCACGGGCCCGCCCGTTGCGTCCATCAGGAGGTGGTGTTCTTGGCGCATCCGACGGTAAAAAGTTTCCAGCAGGTACATTTTTTTGCCCCGAAACATTTCCCTGACCGCTAGGCGCTGGGTCAAAAAGTGCTCCGAGTCGACGGCTCGAGCAGGAATGGCTAAAGTGGCCGTGTATTGTTTAAAATATTCATCGAGCCGGTATTCATCGGGCAGCTGATACTCGAACTGCGCGATGCCCAACTCAAGGATAAGTTGGTTAATATTATCGGCGAAATTTTGCTGATTGTTGGGATCGCCCAAGGTAAAATAGCGGATCGAGTGGCCCTGCGCCCGCAAATCAGCGGCGAAGGAACGCATGGCCGCAAAAAAGGCAATCACCTTCTGGATATGGTGGCGGACGTAGGACGTTTCTTGCCATACTTCCATCAGCACATAGACAACAGAGGGATCGGCAGTGCGAAACCATGAATGGTTTTGGTTGAGCTGATCGCCCAAAATGAGACGGAGGGTGAGGGGCATAATGGGTAGTTGGTTCCTGAGTGAGTTACCTAAGGACTTGTGAA